>NZ_JBHXEM010000092.1:0-36380 GCF_042724755.1 Kitasatospora sp. NPDC127067
GGTTCGTCCCGCGTCCACAGCGCCTGCCGCGGGTCCGCGGGACCTGTCGCGCGGACCCGGTCGGGCCGGCGGCGCCGCGGCCGGAACCGACCAGTCCCACGAGACGCGCCCCAGGCCCCGTCGGAGGGAACCGCCCATGCCCAACCGCGCCGCCCCGCCCCGGGACGCCCGGGCGCCGGCCCCCGTACCGGCTCCGGCCGCGTACGCCGCGCGCCACGCCCTGGTGCGCTCCACCGTGCTCGCCCGGCCCGCCCAGTCCGCGGCCACGGCGCACACCCGGGCGCTGCTGCGCGACCTCGCCGCCGCCGAGGCCGCGGCCGAGGCCCTGCGGCCGGCCCTCTGCGACGACCTGTACGCCGGCCGGGCCGGGCACGACGAGGAGTTCCACCGCAGGGTCGTGCTGCCGCTGCGCCGCGACCTGCACAACGGGCGAACGCCGCGGGCGGTGCTGCTCGACCGGCTCGCCGACCTGCCGCGCCGGATCCCGCGGCTCGCCGAGTGGCTGGAGCTGCGACGGCTGCGGGCCCGGCTGCTGGACGCGCTCGCCGACGCCGTCCCGCCCGCCCTCGCCGCCGAACGGGCCGCCCTCGCGGACATCTGCCGCGAGCCCGCCTTCACCCGGGCCGTCGCGCTCACCAGCGCCGACCTGCTGCGCGCGGTGGCCAACACGGCGGGCGCGACCGGGGAACCGCGCGGCCGGGCGCGCAAGGAGGAGGCGGCCGTGCTGCGGCACGCCCTGCGGGCCACCGCCAAGACCAGCCCGCTGTCCTGGTTCACCGCCGTCGGCTGGTCCTCCGAGGACGCCGAAGCCGCGGCGGGCGAGCCCCGCGCCTGCGTCCGGGAGAACCGGGCACTGGTCACCGCGCTCGTCCAGGCCCTGCTCGACGACCCCCGCCGCAGCCGCACGCTGCCGCACCGGATGACCAGCGCGGCCCGGGTCGCCGACGGCCGGGCCCGCTACGCCCGCGCGGAGGCGCTGTTCGCGGGCGGGCGCTTCCTGGTCACCCGGGAGGAGGAGGTCGAACTCGCCGCCCGGCCCGAACTGGCCCTGCTCGCCTCGCTCGCGGCCACCCCGGCCCCGCCGGACCGGCTCGCCGCCGGGCTCGCCGAGGCCCTCGGACGGCCGGGCGACGACCCGGGCGCGCACCGCTTCGTGGACCAGCTCGTCACGGCCCGGCTGCTGGTGCCCACCGAACCGGTCGACCCGCAGGACCGGCACCCGCTCCGCAGCCTGGCCGGGTGGCTCCGGCAGTGGCCGCAGGACGCCGAGCTGGCCCACCGGATCGATCAACTCGAACGGCAGAACGTCGAGTTGGCAGCGACCCCGGGCGAGCACCGCCCCGCACTGCTGGCCGTCCTCGCCGAGCGCTGGCGGCGGCTGCTGGCCGACGCCGGCCGGCCGGTGCCGCAGGAGGCCGCACCGCTCAGCGTCCTCAGCGAGGACGTTCACGCGCCGGCTCCGCCGCAGCCCCGGCCGGGCGCGGCCGACCGGGCGGCGCTCGCCGAACTCACCGCTTTCGCCGAGCTGTTCGACCACGCTCACCTGATGCGCCGGGCGGCCCGGGAGCGCTTCGTCGCCCGCTACGGCGTCGGCGGGGTGTGCGACGCCCCCTGGGACTTCGGTGCCGACCTGGCGGACTCCTGGGCGGATCCGACACCCCCGGACGAACTGGCAGCGCTGCGCGAGGAGTTCGCGAAGCTGCCGGAGCAGGACGGCGAACTCGTGCTCCCCGCCGAGCGGATCCGCGCCCTGGCCGCCCGGCTGCCCCACTGGACCGCGGCCCGCCCGCTCAGCTACTCCTGGTTCGTCCAACGCGGCTCCGCGGACGGCCTGTTGTGCGTCAACCACGTCTACGGCGGCTGGGGGCGCTTCACCAGCCGCTTCCTCGACGGCCTGGCCCCGCAGGCCGCCACCGAGGTCGCCCGGCAGCTGCGGTCCGGCCTCGGCGCCGGCGCCCGAGCCGCCCAGATCCGGCCGGTCGGCGGCTTCAACGCCAACCTGCACCCGCGACTGCTCGCCGACGAGATCGGCCCCGACCGACAGTGGACCGGCCTCGCCGAGTCCGACCTCGACCTCGTGCACGACCCGGTCGACGACCAGCTCCGGCTGCGGCTGCGCACCACCGGCGAGCTGCTCGACGTCCTCTACCTGGGCTTCCTCGCACCGGTCATGCTGCCCCGGCGGCTCGGCCCGCTGCTCAACGACCACCCCGAGGGGGTCGTCGACTTCCGGCCGCTGCTGCCGCGCACCACCCTCGCCGCGCCCGGCGGCAGCGTGCTGCGCACCCCGCGGCTGCGCCACCGGCACGTCGTCCTCGCCCGCCGCCGCTGGCTCCTGCCGGCCGGAGTGCTCGACGCCCTGCGGGCCGACCTCGCCGCCGACCAGGGCCCCGACGGGGTCCCGGCCGCGGCCGTCGCCCGCTGGCGGGCCCGGCTCGACCTGCCCGAGCAGCTCTTCCTCCACCCCGCACCGGCCGCGGCCGACCCCACGGGCACGCCCGGCGACGCCTTCGTCGCCCACCTGCGAGCCCCCAAGCCGCAGCCCGTCGACCTCGGCAACCCGCTGCACCTGCGCCACCTCGCCAAATGGCTCACCCGGCACCCGCCCGGCGTGGTGCTGGAGGAGGCCCTCCCGGCCATCGCGGGTCAGCCGGAGCCGACCCGGGCCGTGGAACTCGTGGTGGAGACGTACCGGCCCGGCCGGGGCAGCGCGCAGGCGGCCGGCGCCTTCGAATCCGTCCGTACCGCCATCGCCGAGGAGGCGCCCGATGAGTGACCCGGCCGACGGCCGAGGGGCCGTGACCGCCTGGGACGTGGTCCTGTACCACTACCGGCCCGACAAGGCCCGCGCGCTGCGCGAAGCCGTCCTGCCGCTGGCCCGGCAGGCGGCGGCCGAGGGGCTGGCCGCCCACGTCGAGCGGCACTGGCGGTTCGGACCGCACCTGCGGCTGCGGCTGCGCGGCCCGGAGGCACGGGTGGCCGGGGCGGCACAGCGGGCCGCCGAGGCGCTGCGGGCGTGGGCGGCCGCGCACCCGTCCGTGGCCGACCGGTCGGACGAGCAACTGCTCGCCGAGGCCGCGGTCGCCGGACGCGCGGAGCTGATCGCGCCGCCGTACGCGCCGCTGGTGCCGGACAACACCGTGGTGGCGGCGCCCGTCGACCGGTCCGCCGAAGAAGCCCTGTGGGCGCTGATCGGCGACGAATCCGCCGAGCTGCGCGAGGAGTTGCTGCGGACCGGCCTGCCCGCCCTCGACTCGGCCTGCCACTTCCTCGGCGCGCACGGCGACACCCCGCAGGCGCGGGTGCAGCTGGTGCTGACGGCGCTCGCGGCACACGCCACCGCGCACCCGGACGGGCTGGTCGGCGCGCACTACTCGGTGCTCTCGCACCTGGAGGACTTCCTGGTCCACGAGGACCCGGACGGCAGCCTGCGGGCCGCCTTCGAGCGCCGCTGGGAGCAGAGCGGCCGGGCGGTCACCGCGCTGGTCGGCCGGATCGCCGACGGCGGCGCGCGCGACTGGGAACGGGACTGGGCGCACTGGTCGGCGACCGCCTGGAGCCTGGCCGAGCGGCGGCTGACGGCCGGCGCCGACCTCGGCGGCCGCCACGCCGAGTACCGGGAGCGCGCCGAGGCCCTCGGCGACCCGGCCACCGCCGAACGCTGGAACGTCGAACTGCGCACCCGCTACAGCGAGTTCCACCGACTGCTGCAGCGCGCTGACCCCGACGGCAGGATGTGGCACCGTCCCGACTACCTGATCAACCGGGCCGGCACCAACGGCCTGTACCGGCTGCTCGCGATCTGCGACGTCCGCCCGATGGAGCGTTACCTGGCCGCCCACCTGCTGGTGCGCAGCGTGCCCGAGCTGACCGGGCACCGCTGGCAGACGCTCCTCGGCGCCGCGGAGCATCCGGGCGGCGCGGAGCAGTCGGGCGCCGCGGTGGCGACGGGCGGCGCGGGGCGCACAACACTGGAGGGGGCGGCATGACGGCCGAACCGGACGCCGTTCGGCCCCGCTTGCGCCCCGGGGTGGCGGTGACGCCGCTGCGCGAAGGGCTGCACCTGCGCGGGCGCGAGAGCAGCGTCACCCTGGAGGGCAGCCGGGCGCTCCCGGCGCTGTGGCATGTGCTCGCCGCCCGGCTCGGGCCGCAGGAGGAGGCCGTCGACGCGGCCGTCGAGGCGGCCGTCGAGCCGAGGGTGGCGGCCGCGCTGGCCACCGTCACCGCCCGGCTGCGCGAGCACGGCCTGCTCGTGGACCACCCGGACGGGGTCCGGCTGCCGCCCTGGCCGGGCGCGGTGGCGGACGACCCCGGCGGTGCGGAGGCGGCCCTGGCGGCCGCCCGCCCGGTGGTGGCCGCCGCGGACCCGGACGGCCCGTCGGCCCGCGCGATGGCGCGCGCCCTGGCCCGGGGCGGGACGGCGGCCCCGGCGGTGGTCGCCGAGCCCGGGCTGCCCGCCGGCCGGGTGGTGGCCACGGCGGACGGTCCGGCGGGAACGGAGCTGGCGGTCGCGGTGCAGTGCGGTGCGGACGGCGGCTTCGTCACCGAGCCCGCCGACCCGGGCCGGGCCCGGACGGACGCGGCGGCGCTCGCCGCCCGGCTGGAACCCGCCCCCGCTGCGGACCCGCCGCCCGTGCTCCTCGCGCTGCTCGCCGCGGCCGGCGCCCAGCGGCTGCTCTGTGCCGTCGCGGGCCTGCCGGACCCGGGCGAGCCGGCCGATGATCCGCGGCTGCTCGACGGGCGCCCCACCGTCCTGATCGCCGACGCCGCTCCGCCGCACGCCGAGCACCACCCGTGGGCGGCGGGCCCCGGGGCCGTCGCCGCGCCGCCCGGGAGCCTCGCCGAGGCGCTGCGCCGGGTGAACGCCCTCGGTGACCCCCGGCTGGGCGTGCTGGACGCACCCTCCGCGGGCGACCTCCCGCAGCTGCCCGTGGCCCTGGTCTCCTGCGCCACCCCCGCCGGCCCGCTGGCGGCCGGGGCGGTGCGGACGGACCTCGCCCGGCTGGCCGCCGCCTGTCGGTCCGTCGAACTGCACCTGGCGGCGGTGGGCGGGGGAGCCGTGCCGGTGGTCGGCGTCGACCCGGACCACGCCCTCGGCCTGGCCCTGCGCCGCGCCGTACTCGACCGGGCGGTGCGGGGCGACCGGCCGCTCCTGGACGCCCGGGCGGTGCGGGGCGACCGGGCGGTGCCCGAGTCCGCCTGGCGGAAACACCCGCAGGCCGGGCACTGGTACGGCGTCCTGGCCCGCCGGCTCGGCCGAGCACCTGAACCGACGGTCCGTCAACTCTCCGGCGAGTCGGTGTACCTGGCGCAGGTGGAGGAGGGCAGGGCGGTCGAGGCCACGCCCGCCGACGCCGTCGCCCACGCCGCACTGGCCGCCCTCGCCCGGCTGATGGCCCGGGGCGCCGGCCTCGCCGCCGTCCACCACACCGTCCTGTCCGGCGCCGCCGCCCCGCTCGCCGCCGCCGGCCGGACCCCGGCGGCCTGGACCGACCTGGGCTGGGCCGACCGCTGGCTCGCCGACATCGCCGACCGGGAGGCGGACCTGCAGGCCGCCCTGCTCCGGATCACCGGTCTGCGCACCGCCCGCTGGCGGCCCGCCACCCCCGAGGACCGCCCGTTCGCCGACGCCCTGGACGGCTGCGGCTTCACGGCCCTCACAGCCGAAGGAGGCCGCCCATGAGCGAGTTGCCGGTCCTGACCCCGGTCGAGGCACTGGCCGCCACGAGCGGCACCGCCGTCGTCCACCTCACCGAATGGACCCTGGGCCTGGCCGCCCGGCTCAGCCGGCACGCCCTGGCACACCCCGTACGCCTGGTGCCGGTGCGCGAGGACGGCGCGCTGACCGTGGTCGGGCCGGTGCTGGCCCCCGGCGCACCGGCCTGCCTCGCCTGCGTCGAGTACCAGCGGCTCGCCACCGCCGGCGGCCGGGTGCCCTGGCAGAGCCCGGCCCTGGCGCTGGGCGGCACCGGCACCCCGGCCTTCGCCGAGGCCGTGACCGCGCTCGCCGCCGAGCTGGCCAAGGGCCCCGAGGCCGTGGAGGGCGTGCAGGGCGCCGGGGGCCCCGAGGCCGCGGAGAGCGCCGACGGCGCCACCGTCCACGTGGTGCACGGCGGCCGGGCCACCTGGTCCACCCACCGGGTCCGCCCCGTCGGCGGCTGCGAGGTCTGCCGGCCGCTGCCCCCCGACACGCCCGAGGCCGCCCGGCTGCCCGCCACCCCCCGCCCGCTGCCCGACCCGGCCGTCCTGCGCGGGCCCAACGACCGCACCGACGCCGGGCGGTTGCGGGCCGAACTGTACGACGAGCGGTTCGGCCCGGTCCGCCGGCTGTTCCGCACCGAGGACTCGGCCTTCGCCCTCACCACCGCCTGGGTGACCGACGGCCGGGCGCTCGACGACGGCGGGTACGGGCGCGCCGCGGACTTCCGCTCCAGCGAGCGGGTCGCGCTGTTCGAGGCGGTGGAACGGCACGCGGGCATGCGGCCGCTCGGGCGCCGCACTGTCCTGCGCGCCTCCTTCGCCGAACTGGCAAGCGAGTTGGGCCCGGACGCCGTCCTCGACCCGGCCCGGCTCGGCCTGCCCGACGACGCCCACCAGGGGCACCCCAGCCCGGCCACCGCCCCGTACAGCCCCGAGCTGGTCCTCGACTGGGTGCACGGCTGGTCGCTCACCCGCCGCCGCCCGGTCGCCGTCCCGGAGCGCGTCGCCTACTGGGAGGTTCCCGGCCGCGACCGCCCCCGGGTGGTCTACGAGTCCTCGAACGGCTGCGGACTCGGCAACAGCCCCCAGGAGGCCGCGCTCTACGGCCTGTTCGAGGTCGCCGAGCGCGACGCCTTCCTGATGGCCTGGTACGCCCGCACCCCGCTGCCCCGCGTCGCCGTCCCCACCGAGGACCCGCAGATCGCCGAACTCGCCGACCGGGCCGAGCTGTTCGGCTACCGCCTCACCCTGCTCGACGCCACCAACGACCTCGGCGTACCCGCCGTGATCGCCCTCTGCCGCCACCGCGGCGACCACCCCGACGCCCCGCGCACCCTCCTGGCCGCCGGAGCCCACCACGACCCCCGGACCGCGATCCGCTCCGCCGTCGCCGAGGTGGTCACCAACGTCCAGGAGGCGCCCCACCGCTCCACGGCCCCGGGCGGGCCGCGCGACCCGCAGCGGCTGCGGCCGATGCTGGAACGCCCGGAGCTCGTCGTCTCCCTGGACGACCACGTCGGCCTCAACACCCTTCCCGAGGCCCAGCCCCGCCTCGACTTCCTCTTCGCCGGCCCGCCGCCGGTGCCCTGGACCGAGCGCTGGCCCGGCGACCCCGAACCCGTCACCGACCTCACCGACCTGCTGGAGCGGACGGTCACCCGGCTGGCGGGGGAGGACCTGGAGGTCCTCGTGGTCACCCAGGACGAGCCCGGCGTCCGCGACCGGCTCGGCCTGCACTGCGTCAAGGTCGTCGTCCCCGGCACGCTGCCGATGACCTTCGGCCACGCCAACCGCCGCACCCGGGGCCTGCCCCGCCTGCTGGAGGTGCCGTACCGCCTCGGCCGCACCCCCGCGCCGCTGCGCCACGACGAACTCCCGCTCCACCCGCACCCGTTCCCCTGAGGGCGTGGGGGTTGGGGGAACCCCCCCCGCAGGGCGGCGGGTGGCCGCAGAACAGCCCCACGCCCCCCCCGGAGCCCCACAAGGGAACCCCCCCCCCGCCCCGGTGCGTTGGGGGGGTTTTTTTTGTCAACGGCCCGCTCGTTGGTCTCTTGTAACCATAACCCCACGCCCCTGGCCCACCGGAGAGCACACGATGACCACCCACGCGCTGCCGGCCACCACCTGGCACAGCCTGCACCTCGCGCTGCCGCTGCCCGCCCGCGAGGCCGACGCCTTCCTCACCGAGGACCTCGCCCCGCTGATGGACGGGCTCGCCGGCACCGACTGGTTCTTCATCCGCTACGGCGAGGGCGGCCCCCACCTGCGCATCCGCCACCGCGGCCCGGGCCCGGCGCCCGCCTCCCTCGCCGCCGACCTCACCCGCCTCGCCACCCGACGCACCGCGCCCGACGGCCCGTTCGCGGACGGGCACGGCACCGTGACGGAGGTCCCGTACGAGCCCGAGACCGAGCGCTACGGCGGCGCGGCCCTGCTGCCGATCGCCGAAGAGGTGTTCACCCACTCCACCCGCGCCGCCGTCCGAGCCCTGCACGCCCTCGGCGCGGCCCCCGAGAAGCGGATGCAGCTCGCCCTCGACCTCGCCCACACCACCGCGTACGCGCTCGGCCTCGACGAACTCGCCGCCTCCCGCTGGCTGCGCCGCCACGCCGCCGCCTGGCGCTGGGTCACCGAGTTCCGGCCGCTGCCGGGCGCCGCCGTGCACACCCGGGTCAACACCGTGTTCGCCCGCCAGCGGGAGACGCTGGCCCGCCGCGCCCGGGAGCTGCGCGCGGCACTGGACGCCGGCACGGCCACGCCCTGGCTGGGGGACTGGGCGGTGCGGGCCGCCGAGGCCGCCGCCCGGATGCGGGCCGCCGCGCCCGCCGCGCCCGCCTCGCCCGCCTCGGCCGCCGAGGAGCGCCTGGAGTGGATCTGGGCCTCCCAGCTGCACATGCTGTTCAACCGGCTCGGCGTCGGCCCCGACGAGGAACGGGCGGTCTGCCGCCTCGCCGCCCGCACCCTGCTGGAGACCGGACAGCCGTTCACCTTCTTCCCCGCCGACCACCACGCCCCCGACCACCAGTACCTGGAACGCAGCAAGTTCCAGATCGGCCGCGGCGAGGACACCGCCCTGCGCGACCTGCCGCACCACCCGGCCCCGAGCCCCCGACCCGGCGACCTCCCGCTGCCCGCCGACCCGCTGCCGCCCGTCACCCTCGCCGACGCCCTGCGCACCCGCCGCTCCACCCGCGGCCCGCTGACCGGCCCGCTCACCGCCGGCGCCCTCGGCGGACTGCTCTGGTCCGCCTTCGCCCCCGCCCCCGACACCGGCCACCGCCCGTACCCCAGCGCGGGCGCCCTGCACACCGTCCGGCTGCGCCTGTTCGCCCTCGCCGTCGACGGCCTGCCCGCCGGCACCTACCACTGCCTCCCCGAACACCGCAGCCTGCGCCCGATCGGCCCGGCCCCCGCCCTCGACGACCTCAAGGCACTCTCCTCCTACCTCTCCCGCCCGGCCGGGGACCCGGACGCCATCGGCGTCGACCGGGCCCCCGCCGTCCTCGCCGTGTACCTCGACCTCGCCCGGCTGCGCCGCCGCTACGGTCTGCGCGCCCTGCGCCTCGGCGTCCTGGAAGCCGGACACCTGGCCCAGAACCTGCTCCTGACCTCCGCCGCCTTCGGCCTCGGCACCACCCCCCTCGGCGGCCTCCAGGACGACCTCGCCCACGAACTCCTCGGCCTGGACGACCTCGGCGAGCCGATCCAGTACCTGCTCCCGCTGGGCCGGCCGGGGACTGTACCGGTGATCATGGAGTGAGTACCCTCGGCCCGTGACCGATCACGGCATCGCCCTCCCCGCGTTCCGCCTCCACGTCGTGCCCGCCGTGGTGGCGCTGGCCAGCCCGACCTGGCAGAGCGAGGTGTGGCTCGACCGGGACGAGTTCGAGGACCTCGCCCACACCGTGCACGTGCTCTTCGACGACTTCTGCGACGCGAACGATCCGGGGCGGTCCCTCGGGTACAGCCTGCGCACCGAGCAGGAGGTTGAGCTGATGGCCCGGCTCGGTGCGGCCTACAGTGCGGTCCAGGAGGCGGTCGGCGCCCGGGCCCCCGACGAGGACTACCTGGACTCGCCGGGCTGGCCCGCCGTCGTCTCCGCCGCGGCCGGGCTGGCCCAGGTGATGGTGGCCAACGACCTCATGGCCCTGCAGCACCTGCACGAAGCCGGCCACCGCTGGCCGCCCGGCACCGGGACCTCTTCCTGACGGCCCCGAACGGGCCTCCTGGATGAGACACGCCCCCGGACCGAGGCGGTCCGCGCGCCTCAGGGCCGGGCGGGGGAGGCAGCCGGGGTCTTGCCCGCCGCCCCGGCCCGGGGTGTCCCCTCGACGGCGACGCAGATGCCGAAGACCCGGTCGTGGCCGGTCCAGCCGTTGATGCGGCCCCGGTTGTTGCTGATCTGCACGCGCCGCCTGGCCGGATCGAGGGCCGACACCAGGTGCAGGTACACGGTTCCGGCGACGCGGGCGAGAACGATGTCGCCGAGCTCCAGCTTGGACGGGTCGACCGGGGCGACGGTCACCAGTTGCCGACTGCGGATCAGCGGGACCATCGACGAACCGTTCGGCCTGAACTCGACGGTGGCTCCGCCGGCGACCCTGGCCGCCACCCCATCCCATGCACCCATCCGCCGATCGTGGCAGATCCGCCCGTGCGGGCCCAACAGGTTTTCGCTCCCCGGCCCCCGGCCTCCCGGCCCGCCCGAAACCCCTCGGCGGATTCCCGCGGTGCGGAACGAGGAGGAGCTTGAAATGTTGATGCGGGTTCCACATCCGGCATAGCCTCGTGGAATGGTGCAGAGCAGGGCGAGCGACGTCGACGGCTACCTGACCGGGGTTCCTGAGGGACGCAGGGCCGTGCTGGCCGCGCTGCGGCAGCTGTGCCGGGAGGAGCTGGTGGGCTTCGACGAGGTCATGGCGTACGGGATGCCCGCGTACGAGCGGGACGGCGCCGCGGAGATCGCGTTCGCCAGCCAGAAGCAGTACATCTCCTTCTACCTCATGCGCGGTGACGTCCGTGAGGCGTTCGAGGAACGGCTGGCCGGGCAGGACATGGGCAAGGGCTGCCTGCGGTTCCGCAGGCCGGAGAACGTCGACTTCGGCCTGCTGCGGGATCTGCTCAGGGCCACCGCGGCCCGGCCCGGCAGGATCTGCTGACGCCGCCGGGCGCCGGGGTGCCGCTCGGGGCGAGTCGGCGAGGCGGAAAGATCCGGAGAGGCCGGTTCACGGTGCCGTGGGCGGGCTCGGCGCCGGCTGCCGGCCGCCGAAGAAGACCTGCACCTCCCGGATCAGCCCGTTCCGGACCGTGATCGCCTCGACGTTGCGGTACCGGTCGCCGGTGGTCAGCTCGTACTCGTAGTAGGCGAAGACGAGTTCCCCGCCGGCGGGCGTCACCCGCAGCAGTCGTTGCTCCGTGAACCGGTCGGCGGTGGGGAAGCACCGGCGGAAGAAGGCCTCCTTGTCGATGCGGTCGTCCTGGGGGCTGGTGAACGTGAAGTCCTCGGCGTACAGCGGCACGGCCGCCTCCCGGTCCTGTGACCGGTAGCAGCGGAACGCTGCCTCGACGATGCTCGCGGGGGTGCGGTTCATGCGATCTCCCTGGTTCGGCTTCAGTCGGCCAGTCCCAGCGGGTCGTCGGCCGGGTCCAGCAGTTGCGGGCCGTTGTTGCGGACACTGTTGACGGTGGTGGGAACGGCGCGGACGCGCAGGTCGCCGTCGGCGGGGCGGCGCAGCAGGTGGTGGAGCTCGGCGCGGTCGGTGTGGGCGGGGGAGAGCCAGGTTGGGAGGTCGTCGGGGGCGATGGTGAGGGGCATCCGGTCGTGGACGCGGCCGGCGGAGTCGGTGGCGTCGGTGGTGATGACGGTGGCGGTGGCCAGCCAGGCGAGCGGGTCGTCCTCGGGGCGGGTGCCGTCGCGCCAGAACTCGTAGAGGCCGGCCATCAGCATCACGCCGCCGGTGCTGAGGAAGTACGGCTGCTTGTACTTCTTGCGGTCGGCGGTGGCGGGGACCTCGCGCCATTCGAAGTAGCCGTCGGCGGGGATGACGCAGCGGCGGGCGGTGAAGGCCTTGCGGAAGGCGGGCTTGGTGTCGACGGTCTCCGAGCGGGCGTTGATCATGCGGGCGCCGCCGGACGGGTCCTTGGACCAGGACGGGACCAATCCCCAGCGCAGCGGCCGCAGTTGGCGCAGCACCTCGCCGGTGTCCCGGTCGACGCGTTCCAGGACGGCCGGGACCGGGTCGGTCGGGGCGACGTTCCAGCTCGGTGCGAAGGTCTCGGCCGGGTCCCACCGGAGCTCTCCGAGCAGTGAGACGAGGTCCTGGGGCGTGGTGGTGGAGACGAAGCGGCCGCACATGCCTCCCAGCCTCCCACGTCCCACGGACAACGGTGTTCAACTGGGCGCCCGCGCGCCCGGGGTGTGGCCGAAGGCGCGGCGGAACACGTCGATGAAGGCGCGCGCGGAGGCCCAGTCGCGGCGGTGTGCGACGGCGGTGACCGGCAGTCCCTCGGCGGGCAGGACCAGGGCGTGGTGCAGCCGCAGCTGGGTGCGCCACTGAGGGAAAGTCATGCCGAGGTCGGCACCGTCCGCTGGGGCGGAGCACATGGGGACCGGGTGACCCACGCCTACCGTTCACTTCTGCTACGGTCGTGTTAGAAACGAACGATTGGCGAGTGAACGATATGAAGCTGTTCGGCAAGCGCCGGTGGCTCTGGGGATCACTGCTGTCCGTGGCCGTGCTGCTGGTCGGCGCGGGCGGCTGGGTGGTGTACCAGAACGAGTACGACCTCACGGAGGAGCGGGTCACCGTCACCGGCGGCAAGCAGCCGCTCCAGGGCGTGCTGGCCCGCCCCACCGGCGGCCACGGACCGTACGGACTGGTGGTCTTCGTCCACGGCGACGGACCCGTCGACGCCACCCACGACACCTTCTACCGGCCGCTCTGGGAAGCCATGGCGAAGGCCGGGTACGCCACGCTGTCCTGGGACAAGCCCGGCGTCCGCAACGCCCCCGGCAACTGGCTGGACCAGAGCATCCAGGACCGCGTCGACGAGACCCTCGCCGCGATCCGCTGGGCCAAGGCCCAGCCCGGCATCGACCCGGACCGGATCGGGCTCTGGGGCGCCAGCCAGGCCGGCTGGGTGATGCCCAAGGCCGCCCGGCAGTCCCCGGACGTCAAGTTCCTGATCGCCGTCGGCACCGCCGTCAACTGGCTCCAGCAGGGCCGCTACAACCTGCTCGCCGAGCTCGGCGAGCGGCACGCCTCGCCCGAGGAGACCGCGGCCGCCGTCGCCCGCAGCGACCGCAACCTGGCCGCCCTGCGGGCGAGTGCGACCTTCGAGCAGTACCGCGCCGCCGGCGGCGACGCCGAGGGGCTGACCCCCGAGCGGTGGGCGTTCAACAAGCGCAACCACCTCTCCGACGCCACCGAGGACCTCGCCGCGCTCCGGATCCCGGTGCAACTGATCCTCGGCGGCCGGGACGTCAACGTCGACAGCGACGACACCGAGGCCGGCTACCGCCGCCTCGTCACCACCCCGGGCCTGCTCCAGGTCCTGCGCTTCCCGGACTCCACCCACAACATCGTGCCCGAGGACATCGAGGACTCCGAACTGCGCAGCACCCTCCTGGCCGTCGCCGCCCCGCGCTCGCTGTTCACCCCCGGCTACCTCGACGGCATGCGGAACTTCCTGACCTCGCTCGACCACCGGAAGGGCTGACCCACGATGAAGCTGCTCGCCCTCGGCGGGGCCGGCGCGATGGGCCGGGTCTCCGCCCGGGTCGCGGCCGCCCTGCCCGGCGTCCACGAACTGGTGATCGCCGACCGGGACCTCGACGCCGCCCGCCGCGCCGCCGCCGCACTCGCCGCAGGCGCTCCGGTGCCCGTCCGCGCGAGCCGGGTCGACGTCACGGACGGCCCGGAGCTGCACGCCGCCCTCGCGGACGCCGACGCCGTGCTGAACACCGTCGGCCCGTACTACCGGTACGGACTCGACGTGCTGCGCGCCGCGATCCGCACCGGCACCCACTACCTGGACATCTGCGACGACTGGGAACCCACTGTCGCGATGCTGGAACTGGACGAGGAGGCCCGCGCCGCCGGAGTGCGCGCGGTGCTCGGCGCGGGCGCCAGCCCCGGCGTCAGCAACCTGCTCGCGGCCCGGGCCGCCGCCCGCCTCGACACCCTGACCGACGTGTACACCGCCTGGCCGGTGGACGTCGGCTCCATGCCCGACTCCTCCCGGCCCGACTCCTCCCGGCCCGACACCTCGCTGCGCGACCCGAACGGCGCGGTCTCGGCCGCCGCCGTGCACTGGATGCAGCAGATCAGCGGCACCATCGCGACGGTGGAGGACGGCCGACCGGTCCGGCGGCCCCCGCTGCGTCCGGTCGCCCTCGACCTGCCCGGCGGCCACCGCGGCACCGCCTACACCGTCGGCCACCCGGAGCCGGTCACCCTGCACCGCAGCCTGCGGCCCGGCGGCGACGCGGCCAACCTCATGGTGGTCTCCGTCGGCACCGCCGCCTACCTGGGCGTGCTGCGCGAGGACCTCGACGCCGGCCGGCTGACCAACGAGACCGCCGCCGCCGACCTCGACCGCCCCACCCTGCGCCGCACCCTGCGTGCGGCCGCCCGCGCCCCCCGGATGCGTGGGCCGGGCACTCTCCCGCCGTTCTTCGCCGCCGCCACCGGAACGCGCGACGGCCGACCGGCCGTGGCGCTCGCCCGCCTGGACGGCGCGGAGCGGTTCCTGGCGGACATGGCGGAGGCCACGGGCGTCCCGGCGGGGCTGGCGCTGGCGCAGCTGCTGGACGGCACGGTGCGGGCGGCGGGGGTGCACCCGCCGGAGGCGGTGATCGACGGCGAGCGCTTCTTCGCCGACCTGGCGCGGGAGTGCCCGGGGGTGGAGGTGGTGGAGGAGTTGTAGGCCGGCGTTTCAGCCGTCGCGCGGGTCGTCCTCCGTCCACGGGCGCAGCTTCTCCGGGTTGCGGACCGCCCAGATGCGGGTGATCCGGCCGTCCGCCAGTTCGAACGCCGCCACCGTCGCGGTGCGGCCGCCGTGCCGGGCCACCAGGCCGGGGCGGCCGTTGACGGTCCGTTCGAGGAGCGTGAGCCCGGGGGCCCGGTCGGCGAGGTGGACCAGGTACTGGGCGATCCGCTCGCCGCCCCGGACCGGGCGCAGTGCGGCGCCGGCCAGGCCGCCGCCGTCGGCGGTCATCGTGGCGTCGGGGGCGAGCAGGGCGATCAGGGCCGTGATGTCCCGGGCCTCCCAGGCCTCCTTGAAGTGCCGTACCAGACCGGCCTGCGCGCCCGTCGGCGTCGCCGGGGCCTGCGCGGCCCTGATCCGTCGGCGGGCGGAGGCGGCCAGCTGCCGGCAGGCCGCCGGGGTCCGGCCGACGATCCCGGCGACCTCGGGGAACGGGTAGCGGAAGACGTCGTGGAGGATGAACGCCACCCGCTCGGCCGGGGTCATCGCCTCCAGCACGACCAGGAAGGCCATGCTCACCGACTCGTCCAGGGTCACCCAGTCCGCCGGGTCGGCCGGTCCGCCGCTGCCGCCGGCCGGCCCGCCGATCCACTCGCTGCGGTCGGGCAGCGGCTCGGGGATCCACTCGCCCACATAGCGCTCCCGCCGGGCCCGCGCCGATCCGAGCAGGTCCAGGCAGACCCGGGTGGCCACCGTGGTCAGCCAGGCGCCCGGCGAGGCGATGGCCTCCTGCTGCCGGCGGGGCAGCGCGTACCAGCGGGCGTACGTCTCCTGCACCGCGTCCTCGGCCTCGGCCAGCGAACCGAGCAGCCGGTAGGCGAGGTTGATCAGCTGCCGCCGCTCGCCGACGATCACGCTCAGCTCCGGTACGGGCCGCTCCTGCCCCGGCTGGGATGGGGTGTTCATGGTCGGGGCCGCTCCCTGCCTCGTCTCGTCCGCCGGCGCTTTCGCCGCTCTCGCGGCTCCTGCCGTTCCCGCCGCTGCGACCCGACCACGAGCCGGCACGCGATGTCCGGCCCGGGACGGACCCCGCCTCACACTTCGCCGGCCTGTGTCGTCGGATCACCGGGACACTATCGATCAACCGCCGCGAGGCAGAAGAGGGGAACACGACATGGCCATCCACACCACGGCGAGGGCGGCGACGGGGACGGTGCCAGGAACGGCGGTGGAACAGCGCACCCGGGCCTTCCTGCGGGTCTCCGTCGCGCTCCAGACGGCGACCGTCCTCCTCCAGGCGGTCTCGGCCGGCCTGCTGCTCTCCACCTCCTACGGCGAACTGCTGCACGGCATCGGCGCGCGGGTGATGTACGGGGCCTCGATGCTGTACGTGCTCGCCGCCGTCCTGGCCTGGCGGCCGGGCGGCGGCTCGCCCCGCCCGATCCTGTACGCGTCGGGCTTCCTGGTGCTGGCCTCGGCGCAGGTCGTCCTCGGCATCGCGCACGTGCCGTCGGTCCACGTCCCGCTGGGTGTGCTGATCTTCGGCCTGAGCGTGGCCGTGCTGGTCCGGATGCCGGCCGCCCGCTCCGTGCGGACGGCCGGCCCCGGATCCTCCTGACGCGCTCGGCTCAGGAGCCGGGGGTCCAGCTCTGGCCGGCGGCCGGGCGGGTCGTGACGGGGGTGCCGGCGGTGCCGGCGCCCGCGTCGAGGGCGAGGCCGGTGGCGACGTTGGTGACGGTGACGCCGGCCGGGCCCTGCGTCAGCTTCCACTCCTGCCAGGGGTTGCCGGGCGACAGGTCGAGCAGGTAGGCGCTGTAGCCGGCCGAGCTCCCGGCGGAGAGCACGGTGTGCCGGTGGGTGGCGGTGGCGCAGTTGTCGGTGATCCGGACGGTGCCGTCGGGGTTGGTGGTGAAGGTCCACTGCTGCGCCGCGTCACCGGGGCGCGCGGGCTCCAGGTCGGTGATCGAGCCGATCGGCGCGGTGCAGGAGCCGAGCAGCGAGAGCGCGAGGCCGCCGCTGGTCAACGTGTGGTACTTCCCGTCGTCGACGACGCCCGACGGCCCGCCCGTCGACGTCGGGGTGAGCCGGTAGAGGGCCGCGCTGTGCGCCGGGAGCGAGGCGCCGATCGGCCCGGTGACGGTCGAACTCGCCCCCGTCCACAGCTCCTTGGCCCGGTAGCCGGAGCCGCCGAGGCCGAGTTCGGTGAGACTGGTGGAGACGCTGCGGCCGGCCGACGGGTCCTGGTTGACCAGCAGCACGGCGGTGTCGCCGTTGGCGAGCTGCCGCTTGAGGACCACCGGCGCGCGCCCGTCGGCAGGCTTGGCGCCGACCAGGGTGGCGGGCTTGGCGAGGCCGTCCTGGTCGATCGCGATCACCTCGCGGTTCTTCAGGATCGCCAGGCTCGCGTCGTCGATCCCGGTGGACCAGGTGTAGCCGCCGTCGCTGTGCCGGGACTGCGCGGCGGTGCGCAGGTCGGCGCCGGAGATCAGCGGCGCGGCGAGCATGGCGAGGATCGACGTCTCGGTGCGGGACTCGTCGTCGGTGAAGGGCTTGTGGCAGACGCAGGTGTCGGTGGTGCCCCACAGGCCGTAGACGTCCTGCCAGCCGGTGAACATCATGTCCAGGTCGTTCCAGCTGCCCGGGCGGACGTTGCCCGGGTACTGCAGCGCGGTTTGCAACTGCCCGTTCCAGAGCACCCCGTCGAGCTCGCTGTCCCGGTCGCCGCCGATCCGGCAGAGGTTGGCGACCTGGCCGCACCAGACGCCGGTGGGCGCGTAGCCGGGGGCGTGGAACGGGGCCGTCCCGGCGGCCTGGACCACCGGGTCGGTGCGGGCCGGGTCGTCGGCGGCGAGCAGGTACGGGACGCCGGTGTGGGCGGGCTGGGCGGAGACGCTGAGGGTGACCTTGGGCCTGCCCTGGGCGGCGGAGGCGGCGTCCAGGGCGCGCTGGAAGGTCTGCACGCGGGCGTAGACCGAGCGGGTCAGCTCCTTGCCCTCGCCCTGGGTGTAGTAGTTGTGCCCGTCCGGGCCGACGATCTGCGGGCCGTACGGGCAGTCGTCGTACTTGACGAAGTCGACGCCCCAGGAGACGAAGTCGGCCGCGTCGGTGGACTCGTGGCCGAGGCTGCCGGGGTGCATCTGGCAGGTGAGGTAGGTGTCGGTGGCGTAGAGGCCGAACTTCATGCCCTTGGCGTGCGCGTAGCGGGCCAGGTACTCGATGCCGTTGACGCTGCGCCCGTCCACGGTCTGCGCGGGGAAGTGGTCGGGGCGGGGGATCAGGTGGCCGGAGGTGGGGTCGTTGCCGGTGCCGTCGGTGCCGCTGACCGGGTTCCCGGCGTTGTCGTACAGCTGCATGCCGCCGTCGGCGTTGCGGACCAGGTCGGTGCTCTGGCCGTCGCGGTGCCAGAGCGACCAGCCGTCGTCGATGGTGACGGTGTCGTACCCGGCCGCCACCAGGCCGTTGGCGGCCATGAAGTCGATGGTCTGGACGACCTGCTCCTGGGTGACCTCGGTGCCGAGGGAGTTCCAGGAGTTCCAGCCCATGGGCGGGGTCAGGGCGTTGCCGTTGCCGAGCGCGGCGGCCGGCGCGGCCGTGCCGAGGCCGACGGCTCCCAGGCCGGCGGTGGCGAGGGCGAGGGACAGGAGGGATGCCGCGAGACGGCGGCGGGTTCGGCGCATGTGCGCACTCCTGAGGATGTGGGGGGACCGGTTGGTCGGGAAAGCTCATGGGGGGAGAGGGGATCGCGGCCGGCCGGGTGGGGCCGGCCGGCCGCGGGTGGGGCGGTGTGGGGGTCAGTCGGTGACGGTCGCGGTCGCGGAGCGGCCCGGGGCGAGGGTCACGGTGGTGGAGGTGTAGGTCACGCCGTCGACGGTCGTGGTGCGGGCCTCGCGCGGCGCGCCGTCGACGGTGACGCGGGCGTGCTGCCCGGGGAAGCGGGCCTCCCAGGTCAGCCGCTCGGTACCGGTGTTGGTGACGGTGCTGCGCTGGGTGCCGTCGTGGCGGACGGTCACCGTGCCGGCGCCCACCGGGATGCCCGCGACCTGGAGCCAGCCCATCGAGGAGGGCAGCTGCGGGGCGGTGGTGAGCGCGTGGCCGGCGGCGTCCGGGGTGACACCGAGCAGGCCCTGGACGGTCTGGGCGAGCAGCGTGAACGGGACCTCGGGGTAGTCGCCGTTGAGCATCGCGCCGCTCACGTGCGGCTCGCCGGTGCTCTCGTAGATGTGCCGCATCCACTTCCAGGCGGTGGTGCCGTCGTGGTTGGCGAAGAAGGCGTCCGGGAGGTAGGTGTAGGCCTCCAGGTTGGCCGAGCGTTCCGGGCCGGAGTCGGCGGCGTCGACGGCGGCGAGGAAGCCGTCCCGGCGCGGGCCCGGGTCGAGCAGCCGCTTGACCGGCATCAGCACGCTCGCCTCGTAGCCCCAGCCGGTGATCGGCTTGCCGGTGGTGTCGTAGCCGTGGACGACCTCGCCGGGCTGCGAACCGTCCACGCTCCAGGTGGAGTTGACGTACGTGTGCAGCTGGTCGGCGGCCTTCCGGTAGCCGGCGGCGGAGGCGGCGTCGCCCCGGGCCTCGGCCAGCGTCGCGGCGGCGAGGTAGGCCTGGTACTGGGCGCCGACCGCGTCGCCCGCCTCGGCGTAGGTGCGGGTGGCGTTCTCGGCGTAACTGGCGGTGCCGGCGAAGATGCTGCGGCTGGTGGCCTGCGGGATCGGCACCCCGCCGTTGTCGACCGGGCCGGGGCGGGCGGCGATGAACGGGCCGAGGGTGTTGCGGACGTAGCGGCCCAGGCCCGGGTCCTCGGCGTAGTCCCGGTCGCCGGTCCAGCGGAAGGCCTCGCCCGCCTGCTGGACGAGTTCGAACGGCGCGGGCAGCTCGCGGACGAAGCGGTCCGGGCCGCGGTAGTCGATGGCCGCGTAGCTGCGGGCGTCGAAGTTGAGCGCCCAGACCGGGTAGAGCCGGTTGACGTCGGTGGCGGAGGCCGCGAAGCCGCGCAGCATGGTCTTGTTCTCGGCGTCCAGCCCGAGCAGGTGGGCGCCGACCAGCTGGTGGGCGAAGTCACGGCTGTAGAAGGCGGAGCGGAACGGGTAGCCGGCCCAGTAGGAGGCGTCGTAGGTGGTGGTGCCGGTGCCGCCGGGGTGGTTCTCGTCCTGGTCGAGCACACCGGTGGCGCCGGGCTGCTGCACCCAGCTGTTGGCCTTGGTCTTGGCCCAGTCGAAGAGGGCGACGACCTCGGGGTCGGAGGAGCTGATCACCGGGTCGTTGGGGGCGGACGGGGCGACGGCGGCGTCGTCCACGTTGACCCAGCCCGTCGGGGAGGAGCCGATGGTGAGGGTGAGCCGGTCGCCGGCGGCGACCCGCACCCGGGGGAGGGTGTACTTCGCGTAGGTGGACTGGTCGGGCAGCGGCAGGGAGCGCACCACGGTGCCGTTGACGCTCACCGAGAGGCTGCCGCCGGCGCCGCCCGTCGCGATCCAGGCGGACAGGTCGTAGGTGCCCTCGGTGACGGCGGTGACCTGCTGGCTCACCGTGTAGCCGGGGCCGGCGTCGAGGTAGGCGAGGCGGCTGCCGCCGTGCGGGTTGTTGGTGGCGGTGCCGGTGTGGGCGGTGAAGGTCCAGCCGGCGGCGGTGGGGGCGGCGGTGGTGGAGGCGCCACTCCCGCTGCTCTGCTCGAAGCCGGGGTCGGCGAGGACCAGCGGCTCGGTGCGGGTGAGCGTCCAGCGGTGGGCGGGGCGGTGGTCGCAGTGGTGGTTCACCGGGGCCGGGCCGGCGGTCAGACAGGCGCCGGTGCCGCGGACGGTGAGGGTGTAGGTGCCCTGCGGAGCACGGGAGACCGTGAAGCGCTCGGCCTCGGGGGTGGAGCCGCAGTCGGCGGTGGCGGGGCGGCGGTCCGGGCCGCCGAGGGTGAGGCAGCGGCCGCTGGCGGCGTTGACCAGGAGGTAGTCGCCGCCGGTGCGGCGCAGCTGCCAGCGCTGGCTGAGCAGCCGTCCGCAGGCCGCGCCGAGCACCGGGGTGCCGGGGGCGGGCTGGGCGTACTGGGGGCCGAGGCAGGAGCCGTCCAGCGCGGAGCCGAGCAGGTAGCTGCCGCCGTCGACGAGCGGTGCTCCGGCGGCGGCCGGGGCCGGGGCGGCGCCGAGGGCCTGGGCGGTGAGGACGGCCAGGAGGGCGAGACCGGTGGGTAAGGCGCGGGGGCGGGGCGGCATGGCGGAGCTACCTCCGGTCGGTCGGTGGGTGATCGCATTGGAACGTTCAAATCGGATGGGAAAGCCGAGCTATGATGCATCGCATGTGATGGGTGACATTTCACATGGTTGTTTCGGTCGCGTCAACGGGATGTGCGGTAAGGGCTTCCGGGAGGTGGCCGGGACGAATGGTGAAGGCTCCCGCCTGACGGGGGTGGGCGGGAGCCTTCACGTCCTGGGACGGGGGTCAGCGCTTCAGGGTGGCGAGCGTCTCGTCCAGGCTCGGCGTGCCGGGGCGGGGCCGGTTGTACGGGAGCCTGGAGAGCATCGATCCCATCGCGCAGGTGTTGGTCAGCGCGGAGAAGGCCAGCCCGCCGCCGACGGCCGCGGAGACCCAGCGGGCGCCCGGCAGGGCGAGGTCGATCAGCACCCCGGCCAGCGCCAGCGAGCCGGCCACCAGGCGGACCTGGCGGTCCAGTGCCCACACCCGGCGGGCGCCGGCCACCTGGTCCAGCGGCCGGCCGGCGTCGGCCCAGGCGTTGGTGCCGCCGCTCAGGGTGAGGGTCGGGATGCCGGCGTCGGACAGCTGGCGGCACGCGTCGTCGGCGCGCGGCCCGGCGGCGCAGACGACGGCGATCTCGCCGTGCGCGGCGGCCTCGCGCAGCGTGGGCAGGGCGCGGTCCAGCTGGTCGAGCGGGACGTTGAGGGCGCCGGGGATGTGGCCCGCGGCGTACTCGCCGGGGGAGCGGACGTCGATGAGGGTGAGCTGCCCGAGGCGGGGCTGGAGCTGCTCGACGGTCAGCGGCGTGGTCATGGGGGGTGGGGTCCTCTCCGGAAGGGGGTGTGGCTGGGGGTGGGGGGGGTCGGGGGCTGGGCGTCGGCCCGTCGCGGTGGCGCCGTGGTCGGCCCGTTGCGGTGGTCGGCCCGGCGTGCTGATGCAGGCCGGCGTGTTGATCGGTCCGGCGTGGTGAATCAGGCCAGCGTGGTGATCAGCATCAGCGCGGCGACGGCGAGCAGGGCGACGGCGAAGGCCTTCCGCAGGGTGCGCCCGCTGAGCTTGTCGGCCAGCCGCTTGCCGTCCCAGGCGCCGAGGATCGCGGCCCCGGTGAAGGGGGCGGCCACGGCCCAGTCGATCGCGCCGGTCGCGCCCAGGCGGGGCAGCAGGGCGGCGAGCGAGTTGGCGGTGATGACCAGCAGACTGGTGCCGACCGCCTCGGCCATGGTGAAGGCGAGCACCGAGACCAGGGCCGGTACGGCGAGGAAGCCGCCGCCGACGCCGAGCAGTCCGGTGACGGCGCCGAGCCCGGCGCCCGCGGCCGTGGAGCGGCCGAGTCCTGCGGCGGAACGTTCCTGCGCCTCGGCCTTGGGCGGCTTCAGCATCCGGAAGGCCGCGAGCGCCGCCAGCACCGCGAAGGCGCCGGTCAGCAGCGCGCCCGGCAGGTGGGCGGACAGCGCCCCGGCGGCCGCGGCGAGGGGCAGTCCGGCGGCGGCGAACAGGGCGCCGGTGCGCCAGCGGACCCGGCCCGCCCGGGCGTGGGCGATCAGGCCGGTCAGGGAGGTCGCGGCGACGATCACCAGGCTGGCGGTCGTGGCCAGCGCCGGGCTGAAGCCCAGCAGGTATACCAGGGCGGGTACGGCGAGCATGCTGCCGCCGCCGCCCAGCCCGCCCAGGGCGAGCCCGACCACCGCGCCGGCGGCGAGTGCCAGGAGCAGCGTGGTCATATCACGTGCCCGGCGCTTCCGTCGGGCGTGGTGACCGGGAGCCCGGACAGGGCCCAGGCGTTCATGCCGCCGGCCACGTTCAGCACCTCGACGCCGCGCTGGGCGAGCAACTCCGCCGCGCGCTGGGAGCGGTGGCCGGAGCGGCAGATCGCCAGCACGGTCCGGCCGGCCGCCGCGGGCGGCAGCGGGACACCGGCGACCAGGCCGATCAGCGGCTGGTGCAGCGCGTCGGGGGCGTGTCCGGTGGCGAACTCGACGGCCTCCCGGACGTCGAGCAGCACGGCGGCGCCGGTGCGGGCGAGTTCGTGGGCCTCGGCGGGGGTGGTCCGCCCGGGGGTGCGGTGTCCGTGGGCGCGGTGTTCGTGGGGAGCGGACCCGTGGGCGTGCGGCAGCAAAGGCATGCGGTGTCTCCAGTGGTGCAGACCGGACCGCAGTGGTCCGGCAGGTCGGGGGCGGCGCGGGCGTCCGCACGGGCCCGGTGGCCCGGTACGGCGGCGTGACCGGTGCGTCCTTGGCCCCGCCCGTATCGGCTCGGCGGCGGTGGCCGGCCCCTCGATGGCTTCACCATAGTACCCCCGGGGGTATTATCGAAATCGTTCGGACATACCCCCGCCCGTATCGGCTCCCGAAGCCGTATGCTCGCAAATATACCGAGGGGGGTATCGCGATGGCGCTGTGGCGCCCAGGAATCCGGCTTCGCCAACCAGGAGAAGGCCGAGGCCCGACCCGGAGGAGACAACCCCGTGATCTTCAGCCAGTACTACCTCGACTGCCTCTCCCAGGCCTCCTACCTGATCGCCGACGAACGCACCGGCCGGGCCGTGATCGTCGACCCCCGCCGGGACGTCGACGAGTACCTCGCCGACGCCATGGCGCGCGGCCTGACCGTCGTCGGCGTCATCAACACCCACTTCCACGCCGACTTCCTGGCCGGCCACCTCGAACTCGCCGCCCGCACCGGCGCCTGGATCGGCTACGGTCACCGCGCCGAGACCGAGTACCCCATCCGCAAGCTCGCCGACGGCGAGCGGATCGAACTCGGCGACGTCACCGTCCAGGTCCTCGAAACCCCCGGCCACACGCCCGAGTCGATCAGCATCCTGGTCTTCGAGCAGCCCGACGACACCGTCCCGTACGGTGTGCTCACCGGCGACGCGCTGTTCATCGGCGATGTCGGCCGCCCCGACCTGCTCGCCTCGGCCGGCGTCACCGCCGCCGAACTCGGCGCGATGCTCTACGACAGCGTCCACCGCAAGCTGATGGGCCTGCCCGACGAGACCCTCGTCTTCCCCGCCCACGGTGCCGGCTCGGCCTGCGGCAAGAACCTCTCCGCCGACCGCCAGTCCACCATCGGGGCGCAGCGACTGACCAACTACGCCTGCCGGCCCATGGACCAGGACACCTTCGTCCGCATCGTCACCGCCGGCCAGTCCACCGCCCCCGCCTACTTCGGCCACGACGCCGCCCTCAACCGGCAGGACCGCCCGCTGCTCGATCCCACGAACGCAGCCCGCCCGCTGTGCCCCGAAGGCTTCAAGGAGGCCCGTACCGCAGGCGCCGTCGTCCTCGACGCCCGCAGCCCCCAGGACTTCGGCGCGGGACACATCCGCGGCGCCATCAACGTTCCCGTCGACGGCCGCTTCGCCGAACAGGCCGGCACCGTCCTCACCCCCGACAGCAACATCGCGATCATCGCCCCGCAGGACCGCGAGGGCGAGGTCATCACCCGCCTCGCCCGCATCGGCTTCGACCGCATCGCCGGCTACCTGCGCAACCCCGGCAACGCCCTGCCCGCCCTCGCCGACGAGGTCACCCCCGCCGGCCGCCTCACCGCCGACCAGCTCCGCACCGCCCTCACCGACGCGCAGCCCCCCACCGTCCTGGACGTGCGCACCTGCGGCGAGCGCGAAACCGGCTCCATCGAAGGATCCCTGCACATCCCCCTGACCGAACTCCCGGGCCGCCTCGACGAGATCCCCACCGACCGCCCCCTGGTCGTCCACTGCGCCAGCGGCCACCGCTCCTCCATCGCCGCCAGCCTGCTGCGCCACCACGGCCACACCGAGGTCTCCGACCTCCTCGGCGGCTACAGCGCCTGGCACACCCTCACCCACCCCGCTCAGGTGTCATGACGTACCGCCAGTGATCAGGTCGTCGGCCTCGCCGGCCTTCGCCTTCGCCCCGGTGATGACGAGGCCACTGTTCAACCGGGGGTTCGGGCCCCGGGGTCTCTTGACCCGCTGTTCGGGGCATCGCCATGATGGGCCGTCATGTTGTGACTCCGCCGATGGGGGAAGTCCGGTCCGAATCCGGCGCTGACCCGCAACGGTAGGCCGCCGACCCCGCGTCGGCGGCGAGCCCGAGTACCCGTCGGCGGAGGTGTGTCACCCCTCCTCCCGTCGTGGTCTGCGGGCCGGAGCCCGCTGGCCCCTCGGCGCTCGCCGACGCCTTCCGGGCCCCTGCGTGCGGGCCCGGAAAGGCATCCCATGCCCGCCGTTCGCCGCTCCCTCGGCCCGCTCGCGATACCCGCCCTCGCCCTCGCCACCCTGTTCCCGGCGGCGGCCACCGCCCATGCCGCTCCCGCCGCCGCGACCTCGTCGCCGACGGTCCGTCCCGACGCCGCCGCCGCCGGCGGTTGGCTGGCCCGGCAGCTCGTCGACGGTGACCACTTCGAGTCCGTGTTCAACGGCACCGCCTACCCCGACCAGGGCCTGACCATCGACGCCGTGCTGGCCTTCGCGGCCTCGCACAGCTCCGACGAGGCCGCCGCGAAGGCCACCGCCTGGCTGGCGAAGCCCGAGATCATCGGCGGCTACCTCGGCGACGGCACCACCGAGGCCTACGCGGGCGCGACGGCCAAGCTGCTGCTCGCCGTCGAGGTGCGCGGCGGGAACACGGCGTCCTTCGGTGGGGTCGATCTGCCGGCTCGGCTGCGCTCGCTCCAGACCGCCGAGGGCCGCTTCTCGGACCGCTCGCAGTGGGGCGACTACAGCAACGCCTTCGGCCAGTCGCTGGCCCTGATCGCCCTGCACCGCACGCCCGGTGACGCCCCCGCCGCAGCCGTCGACTTCCTGGCGAACAGCCAGTGCGCGGACGGCGGCTTCCCCGTCTCCTTCGGCCAGGCGACCTGCACCGGCGACCCCGATGCCACCGCGCTCGCCGTCCAGGCCCTCGCCGCCACCGGCCGCACCGCCAAGGCGAACGCGGGCCTCGGCTGGCTGGCCGCGCACCAGAACACCGACGGCGGGTTCGCGGCCGCCGGGGCGACCACTTCCAACGCCAACACCACGGGCCTGGCCACCCAGGCGCTGCTGGCCGGCGGGCGCTTCGGCGCCGGCCTCAAGGGTTGGAGCCGGCTGGTGAAGTTCCAGCAGGGCTGCTCGGCCGACCCTGCCGTGCGCGGTGCGGTCGCCTACGACGCCTCCGGCTTCGACGCGGGCAACGGCGCCCGGGCCACCGCACAGGCCGTCCTCGGCCTCGCCGGCACCCCGCTGGCCACGCTCTCCGCCGCCGGGGCCCGCCCGGACGCGCCCACCCTGGCCTGCCCGGCCCCGGCCGCGTACTGAACACGCCCGAAACCAGGAGGAGTTCACCGATGAGCGATACCCTCACCCCGGCGCGCCCGGTCCGCCGTACGCTCGGCTCGGTCGCCGCGGCCGCCGCCCTCACCGCCGGTCTGCTCGGCGTCTCCGCCGTCCAGGCCCCGCAGGCTCGGGCCGCCGCTTGCGGCGGGACCACCGGCGTCACGGTCGTGGTCGACTTCACCGCTGTCGGCGGCGGCATCCAGACCGGCTGTGCGCCCGGCGACCCGGCCAGCGGCCTGGCCGCGCTGACCGGCGCCGGATTCAGCTACGCCTTCCACCCGCGCTTCCCGGGCTTCGTCTGCACCGTCAACAGCCTGCCGACGACCTGCACCAACCCCACCGGCAGCGCCTACTGGTCGTACTGGCACGCCCAGCACGGCGGCCCCTGGTCGTACAGCAGCCTCGGCGCGGGCAGCTACAACCCGGCCCCCGGCGACGTCGAGGGCTGGTCCTTCGGCGCCGGCGCCCAACCCGGCATCACCGCTCCCTGACCCGCCTGCCCGTACACGTCGACGCCCCGGCCTCCCCGACGAGGGAGGCCGGGGCACAGCGGTCGGGCGTGAGGTGCCCGCCGGCGCCGGACGAGTTTGTCGTACAGCAGTACGCTGCCGACCGCCGCAGCCGAGCACGCACGGCCGACGCGGGCGGGGTGGCGGTGAAGCCGGCGCCGGAGACGGCGCGCAGGCCGTCGACGGAGGCGTACGGGGACGGGGAGGTGTCGGTGGGCAGGCACTTGAAGCCGCCGCCGGGATTGAACTGCTGGGCGATGAGGAAGTCGACCGGGGTCTTGCTGTAGTTCCAGCCGCCGTCGTTGTGCTGGTTGGCAGGCACGGTCGCGACCGAGGCGTTCAGCAGGGACTGCGGGACGCGTTGTCCGCCGGTCCGGGTCTTGGCGCCGCCGAGGGCGAGCAGGCCGAAGACGGTCCCGTTGAAGTTCGCGGACGGGCCGTAGCAGCCGGGTTCGGCGGTCTGCCAGTAGGCGGTGAGGTCGGCCACGAGGTTGCGGGCCGGGCCGATCCGCGCGGGGTCGATGCCGGCCGCGTAGGAGTTGAGGATGCCACGCTCGTCGTCGGTGACGACCGGCGAGGTGCTCGGCCAGCTGCTCGCGGCGAGCTGGTTGCGGTAGACCAGGCGCGCGCGTCAGCTCCGGATTCGCACCGGATTCCCCCGCTCGGCCACCGCGGACGTCACCGCACCCGTGAACGGATCTACGAGGTGGCGAAAGTGACATGACGACTCGTTGACGACGACTCCGAGCACATGGTGTGATGAACCGCTTTTTAATCCTCGGCAGTCAGGGGAAGCCGGTCCGATTCCGGCGCTGACCCGCAACCGTAGACCCGCCCGCAAGGGCCGGTGAGCCGGAATGCCTGCGCCGGGGCCTTGTTCATGAGTACATGCGTCGTCGTGGACTACGACGCGGTCGCGACGGCGCCCCGTACCGGGGAGAGCCGTCGGCTGCGCCGTGGGACCCCGACGACCGATCGGGGAGTCGCCGGTGAGGGTCAGCAGCAGTCCTACGCGTCACAGAAGCAGAGAGCTGGGCTCGCTTCTGCTCACCACGGCCGTCGCAGTGGCCGCGGGAGGAACCGTCCTGCTGGGCCACCCCGGCTCCGCGGCAGCCGACCCGATCGAGCAGTGCACGGCGACGACGGGCGCGATCGTCGCCGTCGACTTCAGCCACTGGGGCGGCGGGGTCGTCCGGGGCTGTGACGCCCACCCGACGACGGGGATGAACCTGCTGCACAACGCGGGATTCACCACGACCGGCACCGAGCACGACGGGCCCGCCTTCATCTGCCGACTCGGCACCGGGACCTTCAACGGCGGTGTCCAGTACCCGACTCCGGCCGAGGAGCCGTGCGTCAACACCCCGCAGGCCACCGCGTACGGGGGCACCAGCGGGGCGCCGGACTTCACCCCGGACTCGGTCCGCGCGAAGAACGGTGGCTCCTCGGCGTCCCCTTCGCCTTCCTCGTCCCCCTCCGCGAGCGCCTCGCCGTCCGCCACGCCCCCGACCACGCCCGCCGGGAGGAAGCCCGACGCCGCGAAGGGGAGCGCCTACCTCACCGACCCGGCCCGGCTGATCGACGGTCACTACTACGAGGGGTTCCCGGCCTTCGCCGACTTCGGCCTGACCATCGACGGCGCCTACGCCCTGGCCGCCACCGGCACCGACGACGCCGCGCTGCGCCGGATCGTCGACTTCCTGGACCAGCAGGGCAAGGACGCGAGCGAGCGCACCGTCAACGACTGGACGGCCATCGGCACCGAGTACGCCGGCGGCGGGTCCATCGGCAAGGAGGCGCTGCTCGCCGAGGTCGTGGGCCGCGACCCGCGCGCCTTCGGCGGCCGCGACCTGATCGCCGCCCTCGCCGCGCTGGTGTGCACCAAGGCCGACGCGAACACCGGCTGCGCCGCCCCCGGCAACTACGTCTACGCGACCTCGGTGTTCTCCCAGGCGCTCGCCGTCATGGCCCAGCTCCGGGCCGGCGACGCCGCCGGCGCAGCCCCTGCGATCGCCTATCTGAAGGGCCTGCAGCACGCGGACGGCTCCTGGCCGAGCCTGATCCCGGCCACCGGCGACTCGGATGTGGACAGTACGGCGATGGCCGTCATGGCCCTGGCCCTGGTTCCGGGCGGCGAGGCGGCGCAGGCGGTCGACAGGGGGATCAGCTGGCTGGCCGCGCGGCAGCTTCCCGACGGCGGATTCCCCGGCGCGGCCGGAGACTCCACCAACTCGGCCGCGCTCGCGATCCAGGGCATGACGCTCCGTCAGTCGATCCACGGTGCACAGATCGCCAAGGCGCTCGACTTCCTCGCCGGGCAGCAGAACGGCGACGGCGGGTTCAACGTCGCCTCGGGCGGCCAGCAGGGCTCGGACGTCCGTGCCTCCACGCAGGTGCTCGGCGGCGCCACCGGGATCTCCTTCGGCACGCTGACCCGCAACCTCGGAGGTACGCCGACGCCGACTCCCACGGGGACACCGACCGGCACGCCCACGGGGACGCCGACCCCGACGGGCACCGGCACGCAGACGGCGACGACGTCCCCGACCTCCGTCGCGCCCGGTCCCGGTGACGGCTCGACCACCCGTCCGTCCGACGCCCCGCTCGCCGGTGGCCCGGTCGGCGGTGGCGTTCCCGCCAGTGCCGGTGCCGGTGCCGGTGCCGGGCGGTCCGGTACCGGCGGCCTTGCGGCCACGGGGAGCGAAGCACTCGCACTGACGGGGGCCGCCGGTCTGCTGACCGTGCTCGGCGCTGCGGCCGTCCTGACCGCCCGCCGTCGTACCGCCTCGGGCCCGGGGCGTCACCGGTGATCCGGCGCTTCGGTCGGCTGCCGGGCGCAGCCGCCACGACCCTGGCCGTCGCGTTCGGGAGTGTTGCCGTGGGCACCGCCCCGGCGTCCGCGGCGCCGTTGCCGATGGACCAGTGCACCACCACCTCCGGTGTCGTGCTCGCCGTGGACTTCAGCAAGTGGGGCGGCCCGCTGCTGCGTTCCTGCGGCACCACTCCCACCACCGGCTACACCCTGCTCAACCAGGGCGGCTGGAAGAGCACCGGCACGGGCCACGACGGCCCGGCCTTCATCTGCCGGATCGGCTACAGCGGGTTCCAGGGCGGCAAGCAGTACCCGACCCCGGACCAGGAGAAGTGCGTCCTGACGCCCCCGGCCACCGCCTACTGGTCGTACTGGCACGCCGACCCAGGCCAGAACACCTGGTCGTACAGCCAACTCGGCGCGATGCTCTACCAGCCGAAGCCGGGCGGCGTCGACCTGTGGATCTTCGGCGGCACCGACATCGAGGGCACCGAGGGCCGCCCGACCTTCTCGCCCGACAGTGTCCGGGCGCACGACTCCAGCCCCGGTGGGCAGCCGGCCGACCCGGGCCAGGGCACCGCGGGCGGCTCCGGCGGTGCGTCGGGCGGTTCCGGCAGCGGGTCGACGAGTGGTGGTGCAGGGACGACCGGCGGCAACGGTTCCGGCAGCGGCTCCGGCGGATCCACCGGCACGACCGGTGGCTCCGGGACCGGACGGGCCCCGGCTCCCACCAAGCCCCCGGCGGGCGGAGCCCGTCCGCCCGCGCCCGGCACGTCCCCCGGCGCGGCCGGTACCCCCGAGGACGGCATCACCCCGCCGGGTGCGCCCGAGTCGACGCCGGTACCCGCGACACCGGTACCGGTCGAGCCGCCCACCGCGCTGCCCACGGACACGCCGAGCGACCGGCCGACGGAGCAGCCCGCCGTGGCCGCGCCGACGCCCACCCCCGCCGTACCCGGCGGAGTGCTGAACGCCGACCCGGTGGCCGACGCCCCGCACGACCCCGGCTCGATGGTCCCCGCCGTGGTCGGGGTCGTCCTCGTCGTGGTGCTCGGGGTGGCCACCGCGGTCGCGGCGCGGCGGCGCCGCCGACGGGCCGAGTGATCCGGTGACCACGCTCGACAAGGCCGTCGCCGGCTCTTCCCCGCAGTCCCACCCCGGGCGGGCGGCGGGAAGCGGGCGCGCCCCGCGGAACCTGCACCCGCTGGCCTGGTGGGCCTGGGCGCTCGCCCTGGCGACGGCGGCCAGCCGCACCACCAACCCGCTGCTGCTCCTGCTCGTCCTCGCCGTGCTCGGCTATGTGGTGACGGCCCGCCGCAGCGAAGCCCCGTGGGCGCGCGGCTTCGGCTACTACCTGTGGGTGGCCCTGACCGTGGTGGCGATCCGGGTGGTCTTCCGCTGCGTCTTCGCCACCGGCATCACCCCGCACGACCACCTGCTCTTCTCCCTGCCGCACCTCCCCACCCCCGCCTGGTACGCGGGCATCCGGATCGGCGGCCCGGTCTCCCTGGAGGCCACGCTCTCGGCGGCCTTCGACGGGCTGCGGCTGGCCTGCCTGATCTGCTGCATCGGGGCGGCCAACACCCTGGCCAACCCCAAGCGGGCGCTGCGGGTCCTGCCGGGTGCGCTGTACGAGCTGGGCGTCGCCGTGACGGTGTCGCTGAGCGTCGCGCCGCAGCTGGTGCAGAGCGTCCAACGCGTCGCCCGGGCCCGGCGGTTGCGCGCCGGGCAACGCAAGGGCGTTCGCGCCCTGCGCGGCATCGTGGTGCCGGTCCTGGAGGATGCGCTGGAGCGCTCGCTCAGCCTGGCCGCCGCCATGGACTCGCGCGGCTACGGGCGCTCCGGCACGGCCTCGCGCCGCTCCCGCCGGCTCACCGGCGCATTGATGCTGCTCGGCATGTGCGGCCTGTGCGCCGGGGTGTACGGGCTGCTGGACGGCACGGCGCCCGCCGCACTGGGCCTGCCGGCCTTCCTGGCGGGCGCCGTGCTGTGCGTGGCCGGCCTGCTGCTCGGCGGGCGGCGCGTCCGGCGCACCACCTACCGCCCGGACCGCTGGCGGGCCGCCGAGTGGGCGGTCGCCGGGTGCGGGGTGACCGCCGCCGTACTGCTGTTCGCCACCGTCGGCTACGACGCCACCGACCTGAACCCCTCCCTCTACCCGCTGACCTGGCCGGCCCTGCCGCTCGTCCCGGTCCTCGCCCTGCTGCTGGCGGGCGCCGCGGGGATCGTCTCCCCACCGCCGGGCCGAACGCCCGCAGCCTCCGCCCTCCTCCCACCAGTACCGACCGCCCGCACACCGAGGTGACCACGTGATCCGATTCGACCAGGTCGGCGTGGTGTACGACGGCGCGACGACGCCCGTCCTGCGCGACGTCGACCTCCACATCCCGGAGGGCGAGCTCTGCCTGGTGGTCGGCCGCACCGGCGCCGGCAAGTCCACTCTGCTCGGCGCCGTCAACGGCCTCGTGCCGCACTTCACCGGCGGCACCCTGCGCGGGCGCGTAACCGTGGACGGCCGCGACACCGCCCACCACCCGCCACGTGAACTCGCCGACGTGGTCGGCGTGGTCGGGCAGGATCCACTGGCCGGCTTCACCACCGACACGGTGGAGGAGGAACTGGCCTACGTCATGGAGCAGTTGGCGATCCCGCCGGAGGTCATGCGCAAGCGCGTCGAGGAGACCCTCGACCTGCTCGGCCTGGCCGAGCTGCGCCACCGCGCCCTGCACGAGCTCTCCGGCGGGCAGCAGCAGCGCGTCGCCATCGGCTCCGTCCTCACCGCACACCCCCGGGTGCTGGTGCTGGACGAGCCGACCTCCGCCCTGGACCCGACGGCCGCCGAGGAGGTGCTGGCCGCGATCACCCGGCTGGTGCACGACCTCGGCGTGACCGTCCTGTTGGCCGAGCACCGGCTGGAGCGGGTGGTCCAGTACGCCGACCGGGTCGCCTACCTGCCCGGTGACGGGACGGTCGTGCACGGGCCGCCGGCGGAGGTCTTCCGGGACACCGCGATCGCGCCGCCCGTGGTCGACCTCGGCCGGCTCGCGGGCTGGCAGCCGTTGCCGCTGTCCGTCCGGGACGCCCGCCGCGCCGCCGTGTCCCTGCGCGAGCGGCTCACTGACGTGCCCGTTCCTCCGCCACGCCGGGCAGCGGTGGTGGGGGAACGGGTGCTGGACGCCCGGGGGGTGGTCGTCCGGTACGGTCCGGTGGCCGCCGTCCGGGACGTCGACCTGGCGCTGCGCGCGGGCGAGGTCACCGCGCTGATGGGCCGCAACGGCTCCGGCAAGTCCTCGCTGCTGTGGGCCCTGCAGGGCTCCGGGCCCCGCCAGCGCGGCAGTGTGAAGGTCACCGGCACGGAGGGCGGGAAGGCCGAGGACCCCAAGCGCCTGCCCGCGGCCCGGGCCCGGCAGCTGGTCGGACTCGTCCCGCAGACCCCCACCGACCTGCTCTACCTGGAAACGGTTGCCCAGGAACTCGCCCAGAGCGACCTCGAAGCCGACCGCGGGGGCGGGCCGACCGCACGGCGGATCCTCGACCGCCTCGCCCCCGGGATCCCGGACGACACCCACCCCCGGGACCTCTCCGAGGGCCAGAAGCTGGCCCTGGTGCTGGCGATCCAACTGTCCGCCGCACCGACGGTGGTGCTGCTGGACGAGCCCACCCGGGGCCTGGACTACCAGGCGAAGGAGGCGCTCACCGGCATCGTGGACGCCCTCGCCACCGAGGGGCGCGCCGTCGTGGTGTCGACCCACGACGTCGAGTTCGTCGCCTCCGCCGCCGACCGCGTGGTCGTGATGGCCGAGGGGGAGGTCGTCGCCGACGGTCCCACAGCCGAGGTGATCGTCGCCTCACCGACCTTCGCCCCGCAGACCGCCAAGATCCTCGCCCCGCTGCCCTACCTGACCGGCCGACAGGTCGCCGAGGCCCTCGAACCGGCAGAGGCGGCCCGATGACCGCCCTGCGGATCCCCGGCCGGGCCCGCGTCGTCGTCGCCCTGGCCGCCTTCATCGGCCTCGTGGCCTTCACCTGGCCGTTCCTCGTCGCCCCCGGGAAGTTCGGCTCCAACTACGCCCCACCGCTGATCTTCGGTGCCCTGCTGGTCCTGGTGCTCAGCGTCGTCATCGCCGAGATCTCGGCCGGAGGCATCGACGCCAAGGCCCTGGCCATGCTCGGCGTCCTGTCGGCCGTGAACGCCGGACTCCGTCCGCTCGGCGCCGGCACCGCCGGGGTGGAGACGGTCTTCTTCATCCTCGTCCTGGCAGGGCGGGTCTTCGGCCCGGGCTTCGGCTTCACCCTCGGCTGCACCTCGCTCTTCGCCTCCGCCCTGCTCACCGGCGGCGTCGGCCCCTGGATGCCCTACCAGATGTTCGGCTGCGCCTTCGTCGGCATGCTCGCCGGTCTGCTGCCGAAAGTCCGGCGGCGCCGCGTGGAGGTGCCGATGCTCGCCGCCTACGGCGCGTTCTCCGGCTACCTGTTCGGCTTCCTGCTCAACCTCTCCTTCTGGCCGTTCTCGACCGACCCCAACAGCTCCATCGCCTACCTGCCGGGTCTGCCCTTCACCGAACAGTGGCACCGCTACCTGCTGTTCGACCTCGCGACCTCGCTCGGCTGGGACACCGGCCGCGCCGTCACCACCTTCACCGCCGTCCTCGTCGTCGGGCCCGCCGTCCTGACCGTCTTCCGCCGCGCGGCCCGCCGCGCCAACTTCGAACCCACCGTGCGCTTCGAAGCCCCGGACGGCACCGGCAGCGCGGCGGCGCCGGCTGCCGCGCGGCCGGTGGAGACGGCGCCCTCGTGAACCGGAAAGGTCAATGCCGTGCCCAAACCCGGGACGCCCCGAACGGTGACGATGGACGGAGCCCGGTTCGTCGTCCTCGCCGGAGCGGTCCTCGCGCTCGGACACCCGGGCCGGCTGCTCCTCCACGGAATTCCGGCAGGGTGAATCCCCGCTGCTGCCGGCCGATCAGTGGGATCGAACGGCCGACAATCGGTGACAACCGCTGATGCCGCCGGGTGATTGCGCATTCTCCGGGTCTGAAGTGCCGCGTGGGAAACCGGGAAACCGAGAGGCCGGAAATCGGGTAATCCCGCTTTCGGCCAGTGCGGGTCTGGTTCGCGCCGCATGCGGTGAATCGGGCTTCCCCGCTTTCTGTCCGGCAGGACAGTGCTGGTACAGGGGCCGTGCCCGTGGGGGGCGAGCGCCCGCACAGCAGAAGCAGGGGGTTTTCAGCGGTGGCATATCTGAACTACGAAATCCTCACCGACCCGGCTCCGCTCCAGGTGTCGGAGGCGGGTGAGGAATCGCGGGGAGCCGTTTACCTCGTCGTCTCCAATCCGACCACCGACGACGCGCTCTGGTTCTCCACCGAGGTGCGCGTGCCCTTCGGGGAGAAGGACGGCGACCTGACGCCGGATCCGAAGGCGGTCGCCGTGCGGATCGCGCAGAACAGCGCCACGGACCCGGCGGACGAGCCGACGGTCAGCTGGGACCCCACGACGGGCCTCCTCAGGGTGGCCGCCCGGGACCCCGGCCGCTCCGTGTTCAAGGGAAGCGGCTCGCTGGTCCTGGTGCTGGAGGGCTTCCCGGTCTCCGCCAAGGCGGGCCTGGTCCTGCTGCGGGTGGCGGAGCGGGCGGCGAACGGCCCCTGGGTGAAGACGAACCCCGTGACCCTGAGCCTGCTCAAGCGGGAACCCAAGGTGCCGCGCAACTTCCGGCCCAGGGCGTCCCTGGTGGCCGCGGGCAAGGACGTCGTCCTGCAGTGGAGCGGCCCCGACGACCTCACGTACCAGATCCAGGGTCCGGACGGCCCCCCGGAGCCGGTCCCGCCGAGGACCGGGACGGCGGCCGGCTGGCAGTGGTCGCCGAAGCCGGGCCAGGAGCCGAAGCGGGACGCCACCTACACCCTGATCGCCACCTCGCCGAGCCGGCAGCAGCCGGGCTACATCCTGACCACCACCGTCCATCTGCGCAGCCCCGAGTTCGAGGGCGTGACGGCGACCGACGGGGTGCACACCCCGTGGGTGGAGGGGACGACGGACCGGGGCCGGGTCGTCCTCACCGCGCAGGGTGCGCAGGTGCGGAACGACTCCAACGCGCCCGGGACGGTCTCCGCCGCCACGGCGGACGTCGACACCGTGACCGCCACGTGGGTGCGGGGCCGGGACGGCAGTGCCGGGTGGATCCAGTTCCCGTCGGACGGGATCAAGGTCGGCCACGGCGCCGGCAACGACCTGGGAACGGTCACGGCCGAGAAGATCAGCGTGAACGGAATCAACACCACGTGGGTGGGGGACCGCGACTCCGGCAAGGGGTGGATCGACTTCCCGCAGTCCGGCGTGAACGTGCGCAAGGACGGACAGCAGGAGTGGGGGACGGTGGCCGCTGACAAGGCGGATCTGAACGGTGTCAACACCAAGTGGGTACAGGGGCGTTCGGCGAGCGACGGGTGGATCGAGTTCCCGCCCGCCGGCCTCAACGTGTACCAGGGCGCCGGAAGCAACCAGTGGGGAACCGTCGCCGCGGACAAGGCGGACCTGAACGACCTGGTCACCCAGCGGGCCCAGGTCAAGGAGCGACTCACCCTGCACGGCGGGCTGACCGTCGACAACGTGCTGGAGACGCTGGACGGCCCGCCGCGGCTGGTCGTCCACGGGGAGTCGGAGTTCGAGAAGAAGGTGAACGCCAACGGGCACCTGTCGGTCCGCAACGGGGGCGCCTGGGTCCTGCACACCGACGACGGCCGGATCTCGATCAACGGTGGCCTGCGGGTCGGTGGGGAGTCGATGTTCGTCGGGAAGGTGAACGCCAACGGGCACCTGTCGGTCCGGACCGGGGACGCCTGGATCCTGCACACCGCCGACGACAAGGTGGCGATCAACGGCAACCTGCGCGTCCACGGGGCGTTCCGGGCTGACAGCTGACAGCTGACGGCCCCTTCGGTGGCCCCCGCTC
>NZ_JBHXEM010000093.1:0-19370 GCF_042724755.1 Kitasatospora sp. NPDC127067
CCGGCCCTCCGCCCCCCCACCCGTTGGCGGGCCTCGCCCCCCGGGGTTCCCGGGCGGGGCGGCCTCGCCCGCCCCCCCCCCCGGGACGCCCGGCCGGCAGCGCCCGGCCGTCGGCCGTCGTCGGCGCCGGCAACCCGACCGGCTCGACCCTTCGTGAGCCCCCTCCTGCGCTCGACGCCCAGGTGATTCGGCGCCGGCGTGCAACCCTTGCGGCGGCGCGGCGGTGAGTAGGGCAGAGCGACGGTCCGGTCGGGTCGTCGCGTGGACGAAGAGGAATCGGATGACCGCGAGCGCATTGCACATCCCGGTGGAGGACCGGCCCGGGCCCGGCACGGCACCGGCTTCCGTGGGCGGCCCCGGCCTGCGGGAGCTCGACTTCGAGGGGTTCGCCGCCACCCGCTGGCGGCGGCTGGTACGCACCGCCTACCTGCTCACGGGCGACTACCACGAGGCCGAGGACGTGGTGCAGGCGACGTTCGCGAAGGTCTTCAGGAACTGGTCCCGGATCAGCCGCCTGGAGGAGCCGGACGCCTACGTCCACCGGGCCCTGGTGAACAACAACCTGAGCCGTCACCGGCGGCGCCGGGTCAGGCAACTGCTCGTGCCCGTCCTCCCCGATCGGGCGCACACCGCGGGCGGCGGCCACCGCGACGTCGAGGAGCGCTCGGTGCTGCTCCAGGCACTGGCCGAGCTGCCGCAGCGCCAGCGGGCCGTGGTCGTCCTGCGCTACTGGGAGGACATGAGCGAGTACCAGGTCGCCGAAGTGCTCGGCTGCTCGCTCGGCAACGTGAAGAGCCAGGCCAGCCGAGGCCTGGCGAAACTGCGCAGCCACCCGGTGCTGGCCCCGTACGCGGCGGGCACCGGTTCGACGATCGACGGCACGGACGGAGGCAACAGGTGATGGACACCGAGGACATGGTGCGCGGCGCCCTGCGGGACGAGGCGGCCCGGGTCGCGGTGGCGGACTGGTCCGCCGGGCCCGTGCAGGTCCACGTGCGCCGGCAGCGGCGGGGGCGCCGGATGGCGGTGGGCGCGTCGGCCGTGGTGGCCGCGCTCGCGCTGGTGGCCGGTACGGGTGCCGTCCTGTCCGCGCAGGGCGGGGGCCGGGCCGTCGGGCCCGCCTCGCAGGCCCCGCCGGCACCGGCGGGGCCGGCACCCGAGGTCCTGGTGGTGGAACCCGGCCAGCAGCTGCCGCTGGGCCGCCCGGACTGGTGGATGCAGCTGAAGGACCAGGAGATCTGCATCCACGACGCCCCCGCGTACAAGAACGGCCCGGGGTGCTCCGGACACTCCTGGGCGGGGGGCACGACCGAGATCACCATGCAGTACTACGGGAACCCCCCGCAGCACCAGGAGGGCCTGTACAACCTCGTCTACCACGGTCCCGGGCAGGTCGCCCGGATGGCCATCGAGGTGGACGGCCAGGCGTACTGGGCCACCGTCGCCTCGCTCCCCGGCGACCCGGGCTACGCCACCGGCTACGTCTGGGGGCCCAGCCAGAAGGCCGCCGACGGCCCGGGCGCACACCCGCTGGAGGGCATCAGGCTCGCCGCGTACGACGCCCAGGGGAAGGTGCTGGCGAGCAAGACGCTGCCGTCCTGACCGGACCGGCGGCGCGGTAGTGGAGCCGGCCGCTCGTCGAGCGGCCGGCTCCGCACGCTTCAGCGCGGCTCTGCGTGGTTCGGCGCGGTTCAGCAGGGTTTCGTACGGTTTCGTACGGTGGAGTCGAGGGCGCCGCCGACCCTCGGCTACCCTCCCCCCTCGTGGACGATCACCCCGCACCCCCGACCCTGCGCGTCTTCGTGGCGCTCGCCCCGCCCGACGACGCCAAGGACGAACTGGCCCGGGCCCTGCAGCCCGCATACGCCGGGTACCCGCGGCTGCGGTGGAACCGGATCGAGGACTGGCACATCACCCTGGCCTTCCTCGGCGAACAGCCGTCCACGGCGGTGCCGCTGCTGCGATCGGCACTGGCCGACGCGGCCGCGTCGCACCCCGCCCTGCACCTGGGCCTGCGCGGCGGCGGCCACTTCGACCAGCGACTCCTGTGGACCGGCATCGACGGGGACCTGGAAGGACTGCACCGGCTCGCCACCGACGTCCGGGACCTGGTCGGGTCCTGCGGAATCGAATTCAGGGACCGGCCGCTGCGCCCCCACCTGACCCTGGCACGCGCCCGCCGTGACGACCCCGCCAGCGTGCCGCAGGCCGCGGCCGGGCTCACGGGATTCGTGGGCCGGCCGTGGCGGACCGAACGCCTCCACCTCGTCGGCAGCAACATCGGCCGCGGCCCCGGGCCGATCCACTACCGCGACATCGAGGCGTGGCGGCTGGGCGCCGCCGTCCAGGCCCTCGACGGCGGCTCCCTCGCCGAGCCGTAGCCCGCGGGCCCGCGGCCCGCGGCGCGGCTGTCGGAGGTGCGCAGTACGGTCCTGTCATGGCAGCCAGAATCGATCTGACCCTCGACTGTGCGAACGCACCGCTCCTCGCCGCGTTCTGGAAGACGGCACTGGGCTATGTCGACGAGCCGCCGCCCGCACCCTTCAAAACCCGTGAGGAGTGGCTCGCGCAGTTCGACCTGCCGGAGGACGACTCCGCGGACGACGGGGCGTGGCTCTGCGATCCCGACGGCGCCGGCCCCCGCCTGTCCATCCTCAAGGTCCCCGAACCGAAGACGGCGAAGAACCGGCTCCACATCGACGTCCGGGTGCCGGGACACGGCAGCCCCGGTGAGCGGTGGGCGCGGATCAAGGCGGAGTCCGAGCGGCTGGTGAAGGCGGGCGGGGCCGTCCTGCAGGAGTTCGACGGGCACCACGTCGTGATGGCCGACCCGGAGGGCAACGAGTTCTGCATCGCCGCAGCCGCAGCCGCAGCCCCGGCCTGAGGCCCGCAGGGCCGGGGAGCCGGGCACGCGCGCCGAGGACGGTGGATCCGACGCGGCGCCCGACGGTCACGGCCGGCCGGCTCCGCCGCTGAGCAGCCGCCGGGCCTCGGTCAGGGCGGAGTCCTTCAGCCCGGCCGGGGTGAGGACGCCTCGTTCGGCGGCAGCAGCACGAGGTCCGAGGAGAGCCGCCTCCCCACGGATCTCACCCGTCAGGGGCCGCTGCGGATACGCACGAACGCAGTCCTCGACCCGGCGGGACCCGTCACGCCTACGGCCGGTACCGCTCGGCGAGGTCGCCGTAGCCGCCCGCTGTCCAGACCGCCTTGCGGAACTCCGCGAGGCCGAGCGACCCGGTGCCCTGTCCGGCGGTGGGCGGGAAGTGCGCGGTGCCGCAACGGGCGCAGTACCAGGCCTGGTTCCAGAGCCGTTCGGCCCGGGGCCGGCCCTCCAGACGCCGCCGCCTGGCGAGGAACAGCGCGGTCGCGCCCGTCAGCAGGGCGATCGCGGCGGCCAGGATCAGAAGCCCAGGGCCGCCAGCGTCTGGACCGCCGTGCCGGCCGTGGGCGGCGCGGGTGCCAGGGCCCGGCCGAGGGCGGACACCTCCTCGCGGGTCTCGGTGCGGCCGTCGCGGCCGGAGGAGCGCACGGTGACGTTCCGCCGCTCGCCCAGGTGGACCGCCGGCACGCTGCGGACCTGGTCGGTCAGCGCGCAGCTCGGGCAGGGCGTCAGGGAGCCGTGCGGTGGTGGCGCAGGGACGGCGTCGTTGGTCGGCATGTGCGGAAATCCCCCCAGGAGTACGGCGGTCGGACGACCGTTCGTATCCGGGTGGAGGCCGCCGCGCCGCCTCCGGTTGCGGCCCGCCGCGCGGACCGCGAACCGCGCCGAGGCCTCCGGGTTCAGGGCCTCGGCGTCCAGCCGGGTGGGGTGAGGGCGGTGTCGGTGAGGATCCTCGTCACGGTGCTGTCGAGGGTGCTGTGCCGGCCGACGACGTGTTCGAGGCCGTCGGGGCGGCGCGGCCTCCCCACACCGCCTCCGGCCTGTTCCCGCCCTACGGGTGCTTGACCAGTCGTGCCTCGGTGATCGCCGTCCCGTCCTCCTCCTCGTCGAGCCGGACGGTGCCGTCCGGCACGAACCCGGCCCGCTCGTAGAAGCGGATGGCGGAGGTGTTGGGCACGTAGGCGTACACGCACAGCGGCCGGCAGGCCCGCGCTTCGAGGTCGGCCACGGCACGGCCGAACAGGCTCGCGCCCAGGCCCGTGCCGATGAGGCCCGGCTCGATGTACAGGCCGTAGACCTCCGCCGCGTCGCCGCCGAGGTCCGGGTCCCCGTCGGCGGGCCCGGTACGGCAGAAGCCGACCACGGCGCCGTCCCGCTCCGCGACCCACAGCCGGTGACGGTCCGGGAGATCGGCCAGGTACTCGGCCCAGTCCGCGGACTCCTCGACCGGGTCCAGCCCATCGAGGTGTGCGGCGCTCATGAATCCCGCGTACGCCGCCCGCCACGACCTCACCTTCAGATCGCCGATCGCCGGCGCGTCCTCCAGCACTGCAGAACGGATCATGCCGGGAGTGTAGGGGCGGATGCGTCCGTTGTCGCACCGTTTTCCGCCGTGCTCGCGCTCGCCGCCGCCACCAGCGGCGAGCGCCGCCCGCCCGGAAGTGACGGTGGCGGCCGCTAAGGTCCGTATGCCTGTTCGCCGTCCGAAAGAGATGCCCCGATGGTCCGTGTCACCCCGCCGCGCCGACTGGATATCGCCGTGGCCTTCCCGGAGCTGGTGCCGCTGGCACGGCAGACGGTGCGCCTGCACCCGCGCCCGGGTGAGCCGACCGTCCGCGACAGCTCGGTCGGCGGCCCGCTGCTGTGGCCGGCCGGTGAGCCGTGGCCGGTGTGCGCGGACGCGCATCCGGAGGAGGGCGAGGGCGATCCGCCGGTGTCGATGGCCGACGTCAGGCTGCGCCGGGAGCTCTACGAGAAGGGCTGGGCCGGTCCCCACCCCGACGCCCGGGAGGAGGCGGCCGTGGACGCGACGTACGCGGGGCATCCGTGGACCGGGAAGCCGAACGCCCTGCTGCCCGTGGCCCAGTTGTACGCGCGCGACGTCCCCTTGCTGCCGTGCCCCGAGGGCGCGGACCTGCTGCAGGTGCTGTGGTGTCCGCTGAACCACGAACCGGGGTGGATGCCCGCGGCCAGGGTGGTGTGGCGGTCCTCCTCGCAGGTCGACGCGCTGCTGACCGATCCGCCGCTGCCGGCCGACGTGACGAACTACGGCGAGTACGTGCCCGAGCCGTGCGTGCTGCACCCGGAGGTGGTGACGGAGTACCCGGCACTGCTGGAGCTGGAGGCCGGCCTCGCGGACCGGATCGAGGACTGGTGCGAGCGGGAGTTCACCGGCACCGACCCGAGGTACCAGTACGCCGAGGAGTTCCGGGCCTACTACCAGTACGAGCTGTCCGTGGCCCCCGGGTGGAAGGTCGGCGGCTGGGGGCCGTGGAGCTTCAGAGATCCGGCGGTCGTGCGGTGCACCGCCTGCGAATCCGTCATGAGCCCGCTGCTGACCATCGCCTCCGGTGCACTGGACGGCAGCGGCTGGGACCCCGTCGACGACCGGGACAGCAGGCACGACATCGGCATCAACATCGGGCGGAGCTACCACATGCAGCTCTACTACTGCCCGCTCTCCTTCGAGCACCCGCACCGGGAACTCATGCAGTAGACGACCCGCCCTGCCGTCCGTACGGGGCGGCGGTACGTGCGGCCGCCGGAGAGCCGGGATCCCGGCGGCAGCTTCCGTGCTCGCCGCAGGATCGACGGCGGCCTCCCGCCGGCGGTCCGGCCGGGCGCGCGGGATGGACCCTCCCACAGCGGGAGGGTCCACGATGGGCCCGTGCGAGACCAGGACGACTTCCTCACCATCGGGCGCTTCGCCCGCCTCTGCCGGCTGAGCGTGAAACAGCTCCGCCACTACGACGACACCGGCCTGCTGCCCCCGGCCAGGGTCGACCCCGCCACCGGGTACCGCTACTACGCCCCCGGGCAGGCCCGCGACGCGCTCACCGTCGCGCTGCTGCGCGACCTCGACGTGCCGCTCGCGGTGATCGCCGCGACCCTGGCGGCCGCCGAGCCGGAGCGGGCCGGCCTGCTGCGCGCCGAACGCGACCGGGTCGCGGAGCGGATCACCCGTGACCGGGCCCGCCTGGAGCTGCTGGAACGACTCGCGGCCGGCGGCGGACTGCCCGGGTACGAGATCGTCCTCGGGCGGGAGCCGGAGCGGCGGCTCGTCGTCGTACGGGCGGTGGCCGGGCCGGGCGAGTTGGCGGAGCGGACCGGCGGGTGCGTCCGCCGGCTGCTGGCGGGACTGCAGGGCACGCCCTGGCGGCTCCCGCTGTGGGGGCTGTTCCCGCTGGACCTCGCCGAGGGCATGCGCATCGCGGTCGGCGCCGAGCCGGCCGAGCCGGTGATGCCGGTCGAGGAGGTCGAGCCGGACAAGGCGGGCGGGCCCCCCGGGCTGCCCGCCGGCCTGGAGCGCGAGCTGCTGCCGGGCGGCCCGGTGGTGGAGACGGTCCACCACGGCCCGTACTCCCAACTACCGCTCGCCTATCACGCGTTGCTGGCCGCCGTGCACGAGCGCGGACTGCGTCCGCGGGCACCGGTGCGGGAGGCGTACCTGGTCGGACCGGGGGAGGCCCCGGAGCAGGAGTGGACGACCCGCCTGGTGGTCCGGGTCGAGGAGCGGACGGAGGAAGCGGCATGACGGAGCCGCTCGGCGGGAAGCACTGCGAGACGACGGCGCTGGACGTGCTGCTGCGCCACGAGGGCGTCGTGCTGTCCGAGCCGATGCTGTTCGGGCTCGGGGCCGGGCTGTCGTTCGTCTACTGGGACGGCAAGGGGATGGACTTCCCGTTCCTCGGCGGCCGGGTCAAGCCCTTCGAACTGACCCGCGCCCTGGCCGCCCGGCTCGGTCTGGAGCTGGACGTCCGGGAGACCTCCTCCGCCGGCCGGGCCTGGCGCAACGTGGCCGCCGAGCTGGACACCGGACGCCCGGTCGGGCTCCAACTGGACTGCTACCACCTGGAGTACTTCACCTCCCGGGTGCACTTCGGCGGGCACGTGGTCGCGATGCGCGGCTACGACGCGACCGACGCCCACCTGGTGGACACCGCGCAGCAGGGCGGCGCGGTCACCACCAGCCTGGCCTCGCTGGCGGCGGCGCGCGCCGAACGCGGCCCGATGACCGCCCGCCACCGCTCCTTCACGCTCGCCCTGCACGGCGAACCGCCGGACGTGCGTGACCTGCTGGCTCCGGCGATGGCCGACTGCGCGGCGGCCTTCCTGCACCCGCCGATCGCCAACCTCGGCCACCGCGGTATCGCCAGGGCCGCCGCCCTGGTGCCGGGCTGGCTGGCCAGGGCCGACCGGCCGGAGCTCCGACTGCCGCAGGCCGCACGGATGATGGAGCTGGCCGGGACGGGCGGCGCACTGTTCCGCAACCTCTACCGGGACTTCCTCGCCGAGTGCGCCGAGCTGCTCGACGACCCCCGGGTGCGCACCGCCCGCGACCGGTACGCCGAGGCCGCGGCGGGCTGGAGCGAGGTGGCCCGACTGGTCGGCGCGGCCGGGGAGTCGGGGGACGCGGCGCCGCTGGAGCGGGCCGGCGGGCTGCTGGGCGAGCTGGCGCGGATCGAGCGCGAGGCGATGGAGGAGCTGGCCCGGCTGCCGGCCGGCAGCGACGGGCCGGTCATCGGTGGCCGGCCCCGGCGGTGAGCCGCCGCCGCGCCGCGAGGGGCGGGGAGCGGCGCCGCCGGTAGCGGCAGTCGTCCGCGCGCCCGACCGGTGGGCGCCGTGGATACCCGTCGCGGTCCGGGCACCGGGTCCGCCGCCGACCGTCGACCGGTCCCCGGTGCCGCCGGCCGGCCCGCCTCCTGGGTCACCTGTCGGCCCGTCCCCCTGATCACCCGTCGGCCTGCGCGGCGGCCAGTACCTCGCGGACGGTGGTGACCCACTCGTGGTCCTCACCGACCCGGGACGTCAGCGCGTCCAGGGTGCGTTCGAACGCCGCCACCGCCTCCTCGCGTCGGAGCAGGCCGAGGCCGAGCCGGCACTGGTCCCGTCGGAAGGCCGTCATCAGGGCTTCCGGGTGGTCCGGGCCGTACTCCGCGCTCTCCCCGGCGAGCACGGTCTCGTACAGCCGCAGGGCCTCGGCGCGGTCACCGTGCAGTCGTGTCAGCCGCGCCAGGCACAGGGCCGCCTCGCGGCTCTGCTTGTCCGCCGGGCCGAGGACGTCGGCGTACGCGTCGGCCACCTGCCGCAGTTCGTCGATCGCCTCGGTGTGTCGCTGCTGCTTCTCGAACAGGTGGGCCAGGCAGTGGCGCTCGGACAGGACGACGGAGTCCATGCCGTCCACGGACTCCAGGCGGATCGCGAGCACCGCACGGATCTCCCGTTCGGCTTCCTCCCTCCGGCCGCCCTTGCTCAGCAGGTCGGCCCGCTCGTGCCGGAGCCGGAGCGCACTCGCGAGGACCGGCGCCGCTGCCGGGGCCCTGCCGTCCAACGACGACAGGGCCCCTTCGTACTCGGCGAGCGCGTCGTCCCGCCGCCCCTGGTGGACGAGGTTCTTCGCCAGGCAGCTCGTCATGTTCCAGTACAGCTCGTACTCCTGGGCACCGGCACGTTCGAGGTCCTGCAGCACCGACCGGTACTCCATCTCCGCCTCGGCCCACCGCTGGGCGGCGTCCAGGGCGTGGGCCATGTGGTGCCGGTCCTGCAGCGGCAGGAAGTGGTGGTCCGACGCCGACCGGCTCCGGGTGTGCTCGATCAGCTGCCGGTACTCCTTGTCGGCGCCGCTCTCGCCGTGGCCGCGTTCCGCGATCAGGTGGGCGAGCGTCCCGTGCACCAGCAGCGTGTACGGATCGGTGGCACCGAGCGCCCGGCGGCAGTCCGTCAGGAGCTCGCGCAGCTCGGCCTCGACCCGGGCGTCCTCCTCGGGCCGGCAGGAACGCCGGGCGATCGCGACGTCGTGCCGGGTGATCAGCGTCTCGATGTGGTCGGCGCCGAACTGCGCCGTCTGCTCGGCCAGCAGCCGCTCGTACTCGCCCAGGTGTTCCTCGTCGTACCCGCGGGCCGTGGTCAGCTGGGACAGCGCGCTCTGGGTGAGCAGCGTGTACGGGTCGTGCGGGCCGAGGACCCGACTGCGCAGCAGCCGGATGGTGTGCAGTTCGATCACCAGCTCCGCGTCGGACAGCATGCCCAGGGAGAAACGGTGACCGGCCAGGTCGAAGCGGGTGATCAGGGTCTCGGGATCGTTGGCCCCGAGCGTCTGCGCCTGCCGGGTGACGATGTGTTCCAGCTCCCGCAGCTGTTCCTCGCCCGGGAGTGCCCGGTTCCCGTCGGCGAGCACCGCGCGGTGACGGATCGACAGCCGGAGCCGGTGGTCCGGGGGTAGGAAGGCCGCGCGCCGTTCGAGGAGGCCGGCCAGTTCCTGGTCGGCCTCCGCCCCCGCGAAGACCTTGAAGGCGAAGCCGCCGAGCCCGACCCGCAGCAGGGGCAGCAGCACGGCGTCCTCGTCACCGTCCGGTGCCGCGGCCAGCGCGGCGACGGCGTGGGGGAAGAGCAGTCGCCACCAGAGCCGGTTCCCGGGCTGCTCCGGGGCACGGGCCGCTCCCCGTTCGAGGATTTCCGCGGCCGCCCGCCACACGGCTGTCCGGTCCTCGGCCGGGCCTTCGGCCAGTCGCAGGGCGTTGGCCTCCAGCACCAGCCGGTGGCTGGCCAGGCACGGTACGGGGTCGTGTCCGTCGGACGAGCCGCCCGACCCGATGTCCACCACGTCGAGCAGGCCCAGGTCGATCAGCGCCTCGATCGCCCGGTCGACCCGCTCCGCGTCGGCTCCCCGGGCCGTCGCGCCCGGGAGCGGCAGCGGGTCGATGTCGAGCAGTCCCACCGGGAAGGGGGCCAGGGCACAGCACGACAGCAGGCGCATCAGGGACCGGGCCTCGGGCAGCCGCTGTTCCTCCAGCAGGTCGAGGGAGAGTTCCCAGGTGCGTCCGATCAGGCGGCGGTGGAACTGCTCGGTGCCGGCGTCGTCGCCGCGCCACGTCCCGCCCTGGTCCAGGAAGCCGGCCCCCGCCTCGCCCAGCGCCTCCGCGTAGGCGGTGAAGCCGCGGACCCGGCCGCCGGGACGGCCGTCCCGGTGCCGCAGCAGCCCGGCGCCCCGCGCCGACCTGGCCAGGTACGATCCGGCGAGCTTGAGCGCCAGCGGCAGCCCGTCGAGCCGCTGGGCCAGAACCATCGCCTCGGCCGGATCCCCGGCCTCTCCCGCGAGGTCCAGCAGGACGTCCCGGCCGTCGGCCGGGACGAGCACGCCGACCCGGTGGGTGTCGGCCTCGTGTCCCCAGATCCCGGGGCTTCCCACCCGGGTGGTGACCACGGTCATCCCGGCCCGGCTCGAACGCAGCCAGCCGGTGCCGTCGCCGGGCGCGCCGCTCTCCGCGGCCAGCCACGAGGGCTCGTCGACGTTGTCCAGCACCAGCAGCCACGGGTGCTCCGCGCCGTCCAGTTCCCGCCAGACCAGATCGGTCGCGCTGATCCGGCCGGCCCAGGCCGCCTCGATCTCGTCCTGGGGCGCGCCCGACTCGCGCGCGACCTCCCGCATCCCGGTGACCAGGCGGTCGGGCGAGGAGGCGGACACCCAGTACACCCGGTAGCCCCGGTCCCGGGCCCGGCGGGCGAGGTGCAGGGCCAGCGTGGTCTTGCCGCAGCCGCCCATGCCGTGGAGGACCTGGGGCCGGCCGTCGCCCTGGGACAGCCGGGTCTCCAACAGGTCCAGCAACTCGTCCCGTCCTCGGACCCGGGGCGGCAGTTCGCCGTACGGCGGGCGGATGGAGAAGGTGCCGGGGCCGGCGGGCCGGGACGGCGCCGGCTGGGCCCGCACGGGGTCGCCACCACCCCTGGCCGCGTGCTTCGCCGCCTCCAGGGCGTCCCCGGCGGCCTTGTGCGCGTCGGCCCAGTCACGGTTCGGAGCGGCGTCGCATCCGAGCAGCAGGGCTTTGAGCGTCTCCCAGGTCGGGACGCGCTTTCCGGTCAGCACGTCCGACACCGTGCTCCTGCCCACGCGGGTGCCGGCCGCCAGATCCCGCACGCCGGAATAACCGGCCGCCCGCGCCACCTCGCCCAGCCGGCACGCCAACTCCCTCACCGGCTCTGGCGCGTCAGCGTCCACCTCACCGAATCCCACTGCCACTCCCTCCCCGGCCGATCGATGTGTCCCGAGCGTACGGCGTCGGTGTCCGGTCGGACGTCCCCGGGACGCCGGACGGACACGATCCGTCCAGGCCGCGGCCTCGTTGTCCGGCCGCTGTCCGACGGCCGTTCAGGACAGCCCCGCACCTCCGTACACCGGAGACAGCGGCCGACGGGGCCGCGGTGGCGCACAGGGAGGGAACGGTTCACATGGATCTGCTGCTGACGGTCGTGGACTTCGTGCGGGAGCACGGTACGGAACTGTCGGTCGGGATCGGGGCGTTGCGACTGACCGTCGACACGGTACGGGGCATCAGGTCGCTGCTCCGTCGGCGGGCGCGATCGGCCGGATAGCCGATGGCCGATGGTCGGCGACAGGGCGGCCCGGCGGGCGGTGTGTGTGCCCGCCGGGCCGCTCGGCCCTCCGGTCCGGCGTCCGGCTGTGCGAGGGCCGTCGGGCGATGTCCCGCACGCCGGACTCGCGTTCGGCGGTGTTGATCAGGTCGACCACCTGGACCCGGTGGCGCCGTGCACGGGCCATCGGATCACCGGGAGTCGTCGTGCCCGAGACCGCGGTCGGGCGCACTCATGTCGCCCGTCCCGGGCGTGCCGTCGGCGAGCCCGTAGCGCAGGTACACGGTGCCCTGCGCACCGGCCGCCGGCGGTTCGAGGAGCGTCAGGTTCGTGGGCACCGCGCCACCGTCGAACACCTTCTTCCCGACGCCGAGCACGATCGGGTGCACCCACAGGTCGAGACGGTCGAAGAGCTTCTCCCGCAGGAGGGTCTGCACCAGGTCCAGGCTCCCGACGACCTTCACGTGCTCGTGCCGGTCACGGACCTCGCGCACCGCGCCGGCCAGGTCCGGGCCCAGCAGCGTGGACCCGGCCCACGGGAGGCCGGGCGTGCCGCGCGAGGCCACGTACTTCGGGACGCGGTTGAAGAGCTCGGCGATCTCGCCGTCCTTCTGGTGCGGCCAGTAGGCGGCGAAGATGTCGTACGTCCGCCGGCCGAGCAGCAGGGCGTCCGTGCCCTCGTACGCGGCGAGGATCTGCGCCCCGGTGCCCTCGTCGATCAGGGGCGCCTGCCAGCCGCCGAACGGGAACCCCACCGGGTCCTCGTCGGGGCCGCCGGGCGCCTGCCCGACGAGGTCGAGGGTCGCGAACAGTTCGATGTGGATGAGGCCCATGTCTGCACTCCCGATGAGTTGGTCGTCCCCGTCGAGATGTAGACCTTCCGGGGCCGGAAAACTCATCGCCGCGCCGGTGCCCGGTTTCCGCTACCCGGTTTCCGCACCCGCCGCCCGGCCCGGCCCGGGCCACCGATTCCAGGGCCGCCTCCAGCACACGGACCAGCCCGGACGCGGGATCGGCGTCGTGCGCGGCAGCCTGGATGACGGGGCGGACGTGCTCGCCGAAACGCTGGTCCAGCACGGCCCGCAGCAGCGCAGCCTTGTCGGGGAAGCGGCGGAAGAGCGTGGCGGACGAAGGCCACGGCCTGCCCCGCCGCTCGCCTACGGCGGCGGGGCCGGTGCGGTGCCGGCTACTCGACCGCGCGCAGTGCGTTGACGATGCCGAAGCCGTAGAAGCCGTTGACGCGCTTGCCGCCCGCACAGACGGCGTCCCCGGAACCGCCGCCGTTCCCACCGTTCCCGCCGTTCCCGCCGTTCCCGCCGTGCGGGTCGGCCGGGCCGGCCGGGCACCCCGGGTTGTCCGCCTGGGCCTTGAGCAGCGCCTGCAACTGGGCCGGGGTCGCCTCCGGGTGGGCGGACTTCAGCAGCGCGGCCACACCGGAGGCGTGGGGCGTGGCCATGGACGTGCCCTGCTCGTAGCCGTACTGGTTGTTCGGCAGCGTCGACAGGATGCCGCCTTCCCCGGACGGTGTGTCCGAGGCCTGGTACCGGTCACCGCCCGGCGCCGCGACGTCGATCACGCCGAGGCCGTAGTTGGAGTAGTACGCCTTCGCGTTCCTGGCGCCGGTCGCGCCGACCGTGACGACGCCCGGCAGTTGTGCGGGCAGGTCCCAGCACCTGTGCGGGTCGACCGTCCGGCTCGCCGGGGTGGAGTCGTTGGGGCTGCCACCGTCGGTGAAGCCGTCGGAGGCCAGGTCGTGGTTGGCGTTGCCGGCCCCGGCGACGTTGAGGGTGCCCTTGCGCTGCGCGTAGAGCTGGGCGCGGTCGACCGCGTCGACGATGGCCTTCTGGTCGGGGTCGTCCAGGCAGTTGTACTGCCACGGGTCCACGTAGTAGCTGTTGTTGGTGATCTGCACACCGTGGTCGGCGGCGAACACGAAGGCGCAGACGACGCTTTCGGCGTAGATCAGCTGGCGCGGGGTGGGCTGGGAGACCGTGATGCCGGAGACCTTCACCCCGGGTGCCACGCCCGCGACGCCGACGCCGTTGCGGGCCGCGGCTATCGTGCCCGCCACGTGCGTGCCGTGGAAGTAGTCCGCGTCCACCGGCCGCCAGGAGCCGTACGCGGTGTCGGCCTTGCCGCTGGCGCAGTTCGCGGACTGCGAGGGGGAGAAGTTCGCGGCGAGGTCCGGGTGGGTGTCGTCGACGCCGGTGTCGATGACGGCGACCGTGACGTCCCTGCTGCCGGGGTTGATCTCCGCGGCCTTGTCCGCGCCGATCGCCCGCAGGGCCCACTGCTCGGCTTCGAGGGGTTCGGTGCCGCTGCCGGACGCCTTCGCGATCCTCGCCGCCTCGGCCTCGGAGAGGCGCCGCACCCCACCCTCGTCGGTGGTCCCCGCCGCGCTCAGCGGCGCGGTCCGCGTGGCGCCCGCCGACTGCACTCCGCGCACCGCGCGCATCCGCCTGCCGAAGTCGGGGTTCGCCGAGTGGGCGACGACGACGCCGATCCCGTCGTACGTGACGACGACGGTGCCGCCGGCCGCGGCGACGGCCCGCTGCACCTCGGCGATCGTGCGACGGTCGGTCCTGGTGTTGACGACGTACGCCAGGGGGTGCGCGTCCTCGGCCTGCGCGGCGTACTGCGCCCGGGGCGTCGCCGAGGCCGGCGTGGGGAGGAATCCGAGTGAGGCGGTCAGCGACAGCACGATCGGCACGGCCGGGCCGAGCCGCAGTATGGAACGCAGTCGAGCCATGTGGTCTCCACATCATCCGGGTGCAGGACCCGGCCGAGGACAGCGCGCCGGCCGGGCAGGAACAGGACGGGTGGTACAGGACGCGTGGTACAGGACGCGTGGTGCAGGAGTGAAGCTATCCCGCCACCTCACCAACCATCAATGACTCGGCAAAGACTCGGCAATGACTCGCCGACGACCTGACCGGACCCGCGGCGAACCGACACGGCCGGCCCGAGGCCGAACCCGACGCGGCACGACGGCCGACATCAACGCCGTTGGCCCCCGGCAGGATTGCCGTGGCCTCCGCACCCCGGCCGTCGTCGTGCCGCCGCCGCATGCTCCCGGTGCTCGCGGTCCCGAGTGTCCAGGGAGGTCGTCTCCCTGCGCCCGGTATCCGGCAGGGCACAGGTTCCCGTCGTCCAGGCGTTGGGACGGCCGGCCGCGAGGCAGGCCGTCATCCGCCCACGCACGATCAGCGGATGTGACATCGGACACATCCGCCGCGTCGGGTGCCGGCCGACTGTCGTCCGCAACACCCAAACCCGCAGGTCAACTTCGCAACGCGAAGTCCCTGACGAACCCGGGGGACGTTCAAAACGATCTAGCTCCCCACAGAGGAATGGGCCTAGCCTGCCCGCCATGTCCCAGAACACGAACACCCCCGGTTTCCCCGGGCAGCCGGCCGCCCCGGCCGGCGACTCCGCCAAGGTGCAGCGCCAGGTGCAGCAGCAGGCGGGCGTCGGACCGGTCTACGGTGGCGGCGGCACCCTCTTCTCCGAGCCGGTCCTGGTGGTGAACCAGAAGGCCAAGCTGATCGAGCTGACCAACGAGTACTCCGTCTTCGACCAGCAGGGCGCCACGCTGGGCTCGGTGGTCCAGGTCGGCCAGAGCGCTCTGCGCAAGGTGCTGCGGCTGCTCTCCTCCCTCGACCAGTACCTGACCCACAAGCTGGAGATCCGTGACGCGCAGGGCACCCCGGTGCTGCTGCTGACCCGCCCGGCGAAGCTCATCAAGTCGCGGGTGATCGTGCAGCGTCCGAACGGCCAGGAGGTCGGCCAGATCATCCAGCAGAACGCCATCGGGAAGATCAATTTCTCGCTGGAGGTCGGCGGTCAGAAGATCGGCGCCATCAAGGCGGAGAACTGGCGGGCCTGGAACTTCTCCATCGTCGACGAGACGGACAACGAGGTCGCCCGGATCACCAAGACCTGGGAAGGCCTGGCGAAGACGATGTTCACCACGGCCGACAACTACGTGCTCCAGATCCACCGCCCGCTCGCCGACCCGCTGCTCAGCCTGGTCGTGGCGACCGCGCTGACCGTGGACACCGCGCTGAAGCAGGACGCCCGCGGCTTCGGATAACCGCGAACCGCACGTTGTTCGGAGCCCCGCCCCCGACCGGGCGACTGCCGGGGGGCGGGGCTCCGGCCGGAGAGCGGAGCCGTGCGTCGTCGCCGGCCCGGCGGAGAAGCCCGCCACCCGATCACGGCCGACGGGTGGGCCACCCGGCGGCTGCGGGGCGGCCCACCCGTTCCCGTGTTCCGGCTCAGCCGGTCAGCGGGACAGAAGGAACTTGGTGGTCGGCACGCCCCGGACGGTGGCGCAGTCCAGGTTCGAGGTGGTGGCGCTGTAGGTGAAACCGCTCGGGACGCTGCACGCCCACATGCCGCTGACCGGCGTGCGGAGGTGGAAGGTGGTGGACGGCACGCCCTGCGTCAGGCTGCACGTGGTGGACGAGCCGGCGGAGTCGTAGGTGAAGCCCGGGGCGGTCGAGCAGGAGGTGAGGCCGTCGACGGGCGTGCGCAGGTGGTACTGCGGCGACTTCCAGCTGCCGCCGCCGCTGCACGTCTGGCTGAAGACGACCCCTTCGTAGACGTAGCCGGACGGGACGGAGCAGGCCCAGGTGTCGTCCAGCCCCGTGGCGGTGGCGGAGGCCGGCGTCGCGGTGGCGGCGCCGGTGAGCAGCAGGGTGAGTGCGGCGAAGGCGGCGAGCAGCGCGGTTCGCGCGGTCCGTATGGTTCGTGTGACGGACATGTTTTCTCCTTCGGTGGAAATGCGGCCGGAAGGTGCGCGGTGCGGCGGTGCAGCGGTGCAGCGGTGCGGCGGTGCAGCGGTACAGGGGGCGGTGATCGCGGATGGGTGGGCGTTCACGGCCGTCGATGGTTCTAGCACGCAACGACGGGCCGTCACCCGGCCGCTCCGTCGCGGAGAATCACTTCGGCGTCCGCCGTCCACGCGCCCTGCGCGGATCCTCCGGCCCGTCTCATCCGATCAGCCCCCGGATCCCTCCCGCGCCCGACGCAGCCGATCCGCGTGCCCGCCTCCGCCGGAGGCCCGCTCGTTCGGGGCGCGGTGCGGCGTGCCGTCCGTGGACCGCTCGGTTGTGGCCGCCTCCTCCGGTTCCTCCTCCGGCGCCTCAGCGACCGGTCCCGGAGCGGAGACCGGCCCCCGGACCGGCCGGCCGTGCGGCACCGGGTCGGCCCGGCAGCCCCTTGAAGCCGGCGAGCACTCCGTCAGGGCCCGCTGCGCGGCCGGGTACGCCTCTTCGGCGGCCGAGACGTCGGACGTGTCCGTCCGGGCGTGGTTCCCGCCGACCCTGACCACCTCGACCAGGATCCGGCCGTTGGTGCCGTAGAACACCGCCTCGCCGTGGTCCACGGGCACCGGCCCGGACGTGGGGGAAGCCATCAGGTCGCCGTCGGGCGCGAGCTTCCCGTTCGGTGGGCGCGGCCCAGGCCGTATCCACGCCTTGTGGTGATGCCACCGGCCGGTTGCGGGCGGCAGGACGGCTTTCTTTGAGCGAACTCGGCGCACCGTTCGCGGTGGGCTGCCACAATGCCCGTAAGAACTATGTGACATGTCACAGTGCTGTCGGCGCCCGCCGAGAGCACCGGACGAAGGAGGCGCCTTGAAACGCCTTGCTGCCGTTCTCGCCGGTACCGCCGCTCTGGCGGCGCTGACCGGCACCCAGACCGCCTCCGCCGCATCCGCATCCGTCGCCGGCATGCCGGGCACCACCGTCTGCGGGGACCCGGGCGCACCGAACCACCTCACGATCAGGGCCTGCATCAACAACAACGGAGGCCAGGTGTACGTGTTCGGGCGCGCCACTCCGACCAGCCCGACCTGGCAGGACCAGCAGGTCTCCTTCCGGCTGACCAGCGTCGGCGTCACCAGCCCACCGCTCGGCACCATCACCCCGACCGTCCTGATCCCGACCGGCGGGAGCGACGTCGGCGGCATCACGGGCACCGTGCCCTGCGGCCGCACCGTGACCGCCCGGTTCAGCGTGGACCAGCCCGGCTGGCCGCAATCGACCGCGACCGTCTCGACCATCGTGAACTGCTGACCTGCGCCCGGTCGCCGGCGTGATGCTGATCAAAGGCCGCCTTCGCGCTGACGACCGGGCGGGGCGGCGACCGGCCCGCCGACCTGGCGCCGCCGGACGAGATCAACCGCCGCGTGCCGGGCGCGGCGGCCCGGGCGGCCGGGGGGCGAGCGCGCCGCTCACCCCTGCACACGGCCTGAGCCGGATGCCCCCCGGTGCCCCTCGGCGGCGCACCGGGCGAACGCCTGCGCGCGCTCCGGGAGCCCGCAGTCCGGCCTCTCGAACACCTCGACGAATCAACCGAGTTCAGGGCATTCGCGGCGCGAACGCCCTGACAGGGCGTACCCGCAGAGGCCGTCCGGGAGCCGTGCGCCCCGACTCAGACGAAGGCGACGACGAGCACGGCGGCCGCCAGCAGGAGGACAACCGCCAACGCCGGCGCACCGAGGCGCCCGCCGGGCTCGGAGGTGACGGCGACCAGCGAGACGGCGGGAACCGCCAGCGAGAGGACGACCGCCAACCACCCCACGGTGCCGGTGGGAACCCCGGCGACCATGGCCCCCCAGACGGTCGTGAACATCACCGCCAGCCAGGCCGTCGCGGTCAACACCACCCAGGCCGCGCGCGCGGTCCACCGCTCGACCGGGTCGGCCGCGCGGAAGTTGGTACGGGTCATCGTCCAGATCCGGGTCAAGTTCGCCACCGGAACATCCTGTCGAACAACACCGCCGGGCAACAGAAACGGACGCGCATCGCCGCAGGCGGCTCCCCGCCCCCGACTCGACCACCGACCAGCCCAGGGGCCCCGAACCACCACCATGAGCGGGCCGAGCCGGACCGGGACGGTGGCCCGGCATGGACGGTGGGGGAGTCCGCGGGGTGGTGGTCCGGCGGTGACTTGGCCCAGCGTCGCCGGTTCTTGACAGCGCATCCTCCCGCCCGTCAGGAGCCGCCGACCGGAGGGCTCCGGCTTCCAATCTCCTCGGTGAGAGCGGCCGCCTCCACTCGAAAGCGGCCCGCTGTCACCTACGGGAGGGGAATTCCATGATCAAGATGCGTACTTTCGCCGCGGCTGCCGTCGCCGCGGCCTCGCTCGCGCTCGGAGTCGCCGCCACACCGGCGTCGGCGGCACCGGCTCCGAACGGGTCCGCCGTTGTCGGCGCGCAGGACACCGCCGCAAGCCCGAGCACCGCGAGCACCCTCGTCAGCCACGCGGTTCCTGGCAGCAACGGAGACTGCATGGCCTACTTCACTGACGGTGCGTCCGCCGTACCCCGCCTGTGCGGAACCGTGGCCTATGGCTGGATCTGGGGGGACGGCCGGCACGAGTGGGTGCTCGTCGGCAGTGACCAGCAGGTCTGGCACACCTTCCAGACCAGCGCAAACGGATCATGGTCCACCTGGGCCACTCCCGGCACCAGCAGCGGCGTCAAGGGCGGCGTCCTGGGCCAGTTCGTCAATGGGATCCCCACCGTGGCGGTACTCGGCAGTGACGACCTCCCCTGGTGCAACACCATCAACAGCAGCGGCGTGTGGACCAACTGGTACTCCTGCTGACGGCTCGCCGGCCGTCAGCCCTGGCACCCCGCCCCTGCGGACGTGTGGTGGGAAGAGCGGGTGATGCACGCCCGGCTCTACCCGTCCAGGTACCGCACTGGCGTCTGAGCGTCCGGGCCGTCCGGGTGGGCTGTATGGACGGCCGGAAGGGGAGCCGTGGGTGGGGGCGGGGTGCCGGGTGGTTCCGTCACCGGCCACCGGTGACGGAAACCCCCACGGCCCCCCGCCCACGCCCGGCCCCCCCCCGGCCCCCGCAGCAGCCGGCCTGAAAGCAAGGCCGTGGG
>NZ_JBHXEM010000093.1:19380-34746 GCF_042724755.1 Kitasatospora sp. NPDC127067
GGGGTTGTTGTGTCGGTGCGGTGGGGGGCGGGGGGGGGGGGGGGGGGGGGGGTGGGGGGGCGCCCCCGCCCCGGGGTCCGCCAACCCCGCTCGGCCGCCCGCCCAGGCCCGGCCCCGCCCGGGCCGCAGCTGCAGCCGTCGTGACAGCTTGGCCTTGGGTCGGCCTGCGTTACCCCGCCCGACCCTGCCTCGCTGTCGCCGCGCGAACCCTCGCCTTCTCCTCCGCCGGGGGAGAAGGTGGCGACGGTGGTGCCGTCGTTGAAGGCCGACGGTGAGAAGTTCGTCAGGGTTGGCCCATTTGGCCGTTGCCGGCTTCGCTCCAATGGGCCCGCCCCTCCGCCCGCTCCCCGGACCGTGTTGCACTCGGCGGCGGCCTGGTCCACTGCGGCGCAGCTCAGCGCGTGATCGCGGAAGGTCCTCACCTTCGAGTCGCAGGACGGCACGCTGCCTCCGGACGCGAGCGCCGCCCGCAGGGAGAGCGCGGGGACTGGGAGGCCGCCGCGGCCGCCCGCTTCCCGGCTGGCCCGCTCGCGGTGCCGGTCATCGACCCGTCCGGTAAGGCCCTGGTGGCCTACCTCGCCGACGGCACGCCGGCGCCGACCGCGCTGGCCGGGCGCACGCTCACCGATGTCGTCGAGTGGGCGCTGGAGACCAAGCTCGGCTCGCCGAGGCTGCACCGGCCCGGCAAGGACGGTGACGCCCTGGTAGTCCTCACCGAAGCCGCTCCGGCCCAGCTCGGCCTGCCGCCGCTCGGGCGGGACGAGAAGAAGGAGTTCGTCCAGCGCCTGGGCCAGCTGCCGAAGACCCACGAGGCCGTTAAAACAGATCGAGAAGGCCGACTGGCTGCTCACCCAGCGCGGCCTGGGCCCCTGGGCCCGCATCTATCGCACCCCCGAGGACGGCAAGTGCCCGTGCGTCCAGCTGTGCATCCCCGCCTGGGGAGCCCTTGCCTCGGGCGGCTGGCAGATCCCCGACGGCCTCGACACCCCGGACCTGGCCCGCCTGCTCGGTACCACCGCGCCCGCAACCTCGACGTCGAGCTGAACGACATCGTCTGGATGGACACCGAGCCCTGATCCTCCGGCGTCCGGTGTCTCCGAAAATTACGTGTGGTCGGGTAGCCGGGTCACGGCTGCCCGACCACACGCGCGCTCTCGCGCTGCCGTCCGTCAACGGCAGGGTGAGCCCGCCGAATGCTCCCGGACGCGCGTGTTGTCAGTGGCGAGGGGAAGAATACGGGGTGTCGCGAGAGGAGCGAACATGCCTGCCAAGGGTTCTGACCTGCGCATACCTTTGCCCGGAGGCTGCCGATGGTGTGGGCTTGAGGAGCGTGAGCACATGCAACGCTGGAAGCCTCCGGTGGGCTGGCACACCTGGGAGCCGCCCACGCTCGAACAACGCAAGGAGCGCATGCGGGCGCGGCGCTCGCGCAGGCAGTCGGGTGGCGGCGCCGCGCTGCGAAGCGCGGCTATCCGGCTAGCTTCCTGATCTCGGAGAAGACCTTCCGCAACTGCTCGGGAACGTCTGCCGGGTCGGTCAGGGCCGTGGACAGCTGGTACATCATCTCGGGTTTTCCGCCCGGCCCGTCCGGGCTCGCGGCCCGGAGCATCTGCTCCACGCCGGAGCTGAACTTCCCCTGCCCGCGCAGCGCGGCGAAGTCGCCCTCCGTCCAGGGCTGGTCCGGGTCAGGCCTGGCCCAGATCTGGTTGGCCACACGCGCCCACACCTCGTCCTCGAAGATCTCCTCCAACTCGTTGAACCTGTCCGTCTGCGGGGCGTCGTCCTCGGGCTCGCCGAGGAACTTCACGTGCTTCGCGACGCCGTTCCCGAAGAACTGAGTGAGTTTGGCGGGCTTGAAGATGCTCTTGGAGGCGTTGCGACTGTCGGCGTCGACCACCAGCATCACCGTGCGGCCCCGTGTGATCAGGTATCGGGCGAGGTGCAGGGCCCCCTCGTTGTTGAAGCAGGACCACAGGGCGACCCCGGCGGCTTGCAGGGTGAGCCCCTCGCACAGCCGGAACAGCAGTGGAAAAGCGCGCTGCTCGGTGTCCCCCTCGACGGCGAGGAAGCAACGTTCGTGCAGCAGAACGGAGTTGCGCAGGCCGACGGCGGCCGCGATCTTGCCGAGATGGTCGTCGAGGGCGTCGCCGACTACACCGGCCCCGAGCCGCTCCACGACGGTGCGGTGGTTGTCGAGCTTGAGGTGGACGACGTCGCTGATGTCGACGCCGTCGATGAGGTTCATGGAGTGGGTCGCGACCAGGACGCTGACGTGGGGGAGTGCGCTCTGCTCCCGGATCAGGGCCATGATCTTCCGCTGGTGACCATAGTCGAGGTGGGTGTCGGGCTCGTCGTACACGACGATGGTCTGCACCGGGCCGGGCTGCGCGGGTTCGTCGGGGTCCGCCACCTGCGGTGCGGTGTTCTCCTCGTCGGCGAGCAGCTTGCTGGTCCACTCCCACACGGCCAGCGACACACGGCGGTTGCGCCCCAGACCGGAGCGCTCCAGGCCGACGGCTTCGCCGGCGGCCTGTGAGATCTGCAACGGCGCCCCGCGGAAGCCGTGCTGGAAGGAGACCTCCGGCGCGACGGTCACCTCGGCGAGGTCGGGGCAGCGGGCCTGGATGTGCTTGCACAGGGACTCGGCGTCCACCCGCAGCCGGTCCTTGACCTCCTCCTCCACGATGCTCAGCTTCTCCTTGACGTCGGAGTCGGCCACGTGGCTCTGGAAGCGTTCCGTCAATGCGGCCTTGACGGCGTCGTCGGGACGGCCGGCCTTGCCGTCGAACACGAGGTACCTGGGCATGCGCTTGGACAGCCCGGCCGGCGCGGGGAGCCAGGCGTGTCCGCTGGAGTGGTCACGGGCGTACGCGCGCAGCGCCGCGAGCAGGTCGGCCTTCAACGTACTGGCGGGGTTGAGTCCGAACTCCGCGGCCAGGCTCTTCAGAGCGGGAACCAGAAGTCGTTCCAGCGAGCGCAGGCGCTCGTCGTCGGGCTGAGGCCCCCACAGCTCCAGCCGGGCCGGCCCGTCGATCGGCGAGTGCCGGCGTACTTCGACCCGGGGCGGGAGGTCGAACTGCTCCTGCTCCCAGTGGTCCAGGACGAAGCGGCCGGTCACAGTGGTGCTCTCGCAGCGAGCGGGCGACGAGACCTGTCCGCCGTCATCGTCGATACTTCGGTAGGTGCGGTCGTCGTCGGTGAGAACGTGCTCGCCCACCAGGAACGCGAGCGCGTCGAGCACGGCGCTCTTGCCGCCGTCGTTGTGCCCCGCCAGGATGGTCGGCCGGCTCACGGGAATGCCCGCCACGTGGGTGAGCGAGCGGAAGCCGCTCACACTGAAGCTGTCCAGGTGCACTGCGCTCGTCCCGCTCCACTTCGCTCGCCGGGCCGCGGGGGCGTCCTCGCGACTCATCGCACCACCGGCCGCCGGAGGGGCAGGGGTACCAGGACGCACCATCCTAGAACGTCTGCCGCACCCTCATGCTCCGCCCCAGGCAGCACATGATCCGAACCAGGCCGAATCCGAAGGAACTTGACGCCTTCCATCAAACTTCTGAACTGAATTCCTACGAAATGAACGCCAGTTCGTGTGACTGGAGAGTAAGCGCTACGGTCGCAGCCCATGAGGATCCTGCACACCTCGGACTGGCACCTGGGCCGCTCGTTCCACCGTGAACCCCTCCTCGCAGCCCAACGCGTTTTCCTCGAGGACCTGATCAACGTGGTACAGCGCGAACGCGTGGACGCGGTAGCCGTCGCCGGCGACGTCTACGACCGGGCGATCCCTCCACTGGAGGCCATCGACCTGTTCCAACACACCCTCGCGAAACTCGCCGAGCTGAACGTCCCCCTCGTCATGATCAGTGGGAACCACGACTCTCCCCGTCGACTCGGTGTGAATTCCCGACTGATCGAACACGCCGGCATCCACCTGCGCACCGACCCCCGCGACCTGGCCCGCCCCGTGCTGCTCAACGACGCACACGGTCCCGTCGCCTTCTACGGCCTGCCCTACCTCGAACCCGCCCTGGTCCGCGAGCGCCTCGACGCGCCCGCAACCAGCCACCAGGCCGTCCTGGGCACAGCGATGGACAGAGTCCGCGAAGACCTGGCCACCCGACCCGGCACCCGCGCCGTCGTCCTCGCCCACGCCTTCGTCACCGGCGCCGAGCCCAGTGCCAGCGAGCGCGACATCACCGTCGGGGGCGTCGCGAACGTTCCCGCGGCACTGTTCGACGGCATGGACTACGTCGCCCTCGGCCACCTGCACCGCAGCCAGCGGATCAGCGACCGTGTCCGCTACAGCGGATCCCCACTGCCCTACTCGTTCACCGAAGCCGGCCACCCCAAGAGCATGTGGCTCGTAGACCTCGACGGTGACGGCGCCATGACCGCCCGCGCCATTCCCTGCCCCGAGCCCTACCACCTCGCCCACCTCCAGGGCGAACTGGACGACCTCCTGACCCGGGACCAGTACACAAACCTGGAACAAGCCTGGCTCCACGTCACCCTCACCGACACCAGCCGCTCCCACATGGCCATGGAACGCCTGAGGCAACGCTTCCCGCGCGTCCTCAAGCTCACCCACGCCGCCACCGGCCCCTGCGCCGACGACCTGCCCTCGCGCGAACGCATGGAGAGCCTCACCGACCACGAGATCGCCCTGGAATTCCTGCACCACGTCACCCAGGCCGACGCCACCGAACCCGAACGGGACCTGCTGCGCCGCGGTATCGAACACGTACGCGTCACTGCCCAGGGAGAGACACTCTGATGCGCCTGCACACCATGACCGTCACCGCCTTCGGACCGTTCGCCCGCACCGAGGACATCGACTTCGACCAACTGTTCAACGCCGGCGTCTTCCTCCTCAAAGGCGTCACCGGTGCTGGGAAGACCAGCGTCCTCGACGCGGTGTGCTTCGCCCTGTACGGCTCGGTCCCCGGTCACCGGCCCACCGCCCGGCTGCGCAGCGACCACGCCCCGGACACGCTGCGAACCCATGTGGAACTGCAGTTCAGCGCCTTCGGCCGCCGCTTCAAGATCGCCCGTACCCCCACGCAGACCTACCGCAGCACCCGCGCCAAGGACGGCACCGCCACCCACCAGGCCACCGCACACCTGCACGAGCGGACCACCCGCCCGGATGGCAGCACCACGTGGGAACCCGTCAGCGCCCACGTCCAGGAAACCGGAGCACAGATCACCGCACTCCTCGGCCTGACCAAAGAGCAGTTCTGCCAGGTGGTCCTGCTCCCACAGGGCGACTTCGCCAAGTTCCTGCACGCCAGCGCAAACGACCGGCGCGCACTGCTGAGCCACCTGTTCACCACCCACAGGTTCCAGGACCTGCAGACCTGGCTGAAGGAACACCGGGACACCGTCAGGGACAACCTCCAGCAGGCACAAGGCGCCGTTGACCGGCTCGGCAGCCGTATCGAGCAGGCGGCAGGCCCCCAGCTCGCCGAGGCGGCACCGCCACCCGGCGCACCCTGCGGCACCGACCTGCTGCCATGGGCCCACGACCTCCTCGCCCGCGCCACGGCCGCCCACGACACCGCCCGCGCCGGCGAGGAGAAGACCGACCAGATCCACAGGGCCGCCAAAGCCACCCTCACCACCACCGGCGACCTCGCCGGCCGCCAGCAGCGCTACAGCGAAGCCCTAGCCCGCCGCACCGCACTGGACCAGAGCCGTGAACACAACGAGCGACTGCGTGTCGGCCTGAAGCACGCCCGCAGCGCCGAACACCTGCGCCCGCTGCTGGCCGCCGTAGACGCGGGTGCCGACCAGCTCGCCACCACCCGGGCAACCGAACGCGAGCACCGCAGGCTCCTGGACACCACTCACGCCAACGCGACCACCCCCGAGCTGGAACAGGCCCACCAGGACCTGCACACCACCCTCGGACGCCTCGAAGCACTGCGCCCGCGCGAGGAGCGCCACACCGAACTCGCCCACCAAATCTTCACGTTGGAAGAGAAGGAGAAACTCGGGAAGGAGGAACTGGAGGACGCCCAGGAGTGGCTCGACATCTGGCCCGACACCCACGCCACCGCCACCGACCGCCTCGCCGCGTTGCGCAGCGCCGCCGAACGGGTACCCCAGCTGGCCAAGGAGGAGAACGCACTCATCCGGCAGGTGGAGGCGGCCGAGAACCGCGATACGCTGGCCGCCGAACTCGAGAAAGCAACCAAGAGCGCGAACAAGCGTGGCGACCAGGCCCGAGTCGCCCAGAAGACATGGCTGGACCTGCGCGAGCAGCGGCTGAACGGCATGGCGGCCGAACTGGCCGGCGACCTGCAGGACGGCCGGCCGTGCGCGGTGTGCGGATCACCCGAACACCCCCGCCCCGCACAGCCCTCCGCGCAGCAGCCGACCCGCGCGGACGAGGAGAAGGCCGCCCAGTCGTACGAGAAGGCCCGCAAACTCCACGAAGCCGCCGACCAGGCGCGCACCGACGTGGCTACACGACACGCGCAGGCGACGGGCGCCGCGGGTGCCGAACCCGCCACGCTGCTGCGTACCCGGCTGGAGCAGGCGCACACCGCCCACGTCACGGCCCAGCAGCAGGCTGCCGAGCTCCTGGAGGCCCAGCAGGCCCTTGAGGAGCTGCAGGCCGAACACAACCGGCGGGCCCAGCAGCTCACCAGGGCCCAGCAGCAGGTCACCGAAGCCCAGAGCCGGGCCACGACACTACGCCAGGAACAGCAGCAAATCATCCACGAACTCGACGAAGCCCGCGCCGACGCCCCCACCCTGGAACGACGTATCACCACGCTCACCCAGCACAGGGACCGCCTCGCCGACGTCATCGAGCACGCCCGGCGAACCACGGCAGCGGCCACCCGCCACACCGACGCCACCGAGACCGCCCGCAACAGCGCCGTCGAGGCCGGGTTCCCCACCCTCGACGAAGCCGCCGACGCCCTCCAGCCCGCCGACACCATCCGCCAGTGGCAGACGGAACTCGACCAGCGGGACAAGGACGAAGCCGCCGTCGCCGACCTCCTTGCCACCCCCGAACTCGTCGACGCCGCCCAGCTCCCCCCGGCCGACCCCATCGCAGCACAGACAGCCCTGACAGCAGCCGAGACAGCCGTCAAGGCCGCGACCAACACCACCCACGAGGCCCGTACCCGCGCCACCGAAATCCACCGCCTGACGGACGAACTCACCCCAGCCGTTGCCACGTTGGAACTCCTGCAGGCCGACCATGCGCTGTCCGACCGCCTCGCCGAGGTCGCCAACGGCCGCAGCACCGCCAATACCCTCAGCATGGAGCTCGAGGCATACGTCCTCGCCAGTCGCCTCAAGGAGATCGTCATCGCGGCCAACAGCCGCCTGCTGAACATGACCTCCGAACGCTTCCAACTGGTCTACAGCCAGGACAAGGACCCCGGAAGGGGCCGCGCCAAGGCGGGCCTGACCCTGCGCATCCACGACAACTGGACCGGACTGGAACGTGAGGCCTCCACCCTCTCAGGAGGAGAGACCTTCACCACTTCCCTGGCCCTCGCGCTCGGTCTGGCCGACGTCGTCACCGGTGAAGCCGGTGGACGCCCCCTGGGCGTCCTGTTCGTCGACGAGGGCTTCGGCAGCCTGGACGAGCAGAGCCTGACCGACGTCATGGACGTCCTCGACCAGCTTCGCGCCGGCGACCGCGCCGTGGGCGTGGTCAGCCACGTCGGAGACCTCAGCGACCGCATCCCCACCCAACTCCACATCCGCAAGGAACGCACCGGCTCAACCGTCCACCCCGTACTCGCCGATGCCTAGGACAGGCACACCCGTCCCGCCCGATCCCCCGGCCGCCCATGCTCGGCGCAGTGGGCTGATCTCCTACCCGCCAGCGGCAGGGCGGGCTTGAGAATGACGGCATCTGGTCGAGGATTTCCGTGAGTTCCGTTCTCGTGGCGGACGTGCTCGATCCACAGCACTCAGGGGGTGGTGTATCCGGGCAGGGGGCCGTAGGCGGTGCAGAAACTGCAGTCGCAGCTGGTCATGGAATTGGCCTGGCAGTGGGCGGTGGGCCAGTACCGGGACGCGCAGGGTCCGGGGTCGACGGGGGTGTTGTCGCCGGGCAGGGTGCGTCGGCACCAGCCGCACCGGAGGGCGGTCGGCACGCCGGCCGCTCGCAGGTCCCGCGCCATGGGCGCGGCGATGTCGAACGGGACGCCCGAGACGACGGTGGCGGGCGCGCTGTCCAGCAACTGCCTGCTGCGCCACAGGCTCAGCCCGGTGGCCGCGCGCACGGCCTTGAGCGCCGCCGCTCCGCCGCCCTGCCCGCCGGTCAGCAGGACGGTGAAATCCGGGTCCTCCACGGAACCTCCTTCGACGGTCGGTCGGCGTGCGGGGTGCCAGTCAACCGCCGACGGGCTGCCGGGCGACAGGTTTTCCGCACCCCCAGCGCCGAAACGCGGCACTGGTCGTCGGGTGGGCCCAGGGCGCCAGGCGGATGTGGGCGGTGCCCCGGCCCGCGGGACTGCGCCCCACCGGCTCCGATGTCACCGGTAGCGGATAGCCTCCGGCGAGAACGGGCGGCTGACGGGAGCAGACGTGAACGATGACGGCCGTGCTCATCGCTTTCGGGGTGACTGGTCGAACCAGCATCGGCGGTGAGCCCGCGAGGCCGCGCCCACCCGTTTCTCAGCCCGTCGGGTCCTGGTCCGTGACGGTGGGGTGTTCGGTGCACAGGCAGCCGACGCCCTTCTCGATCCACTCCTGTCCGGTCCACTCGGGGTGCCGTTCGATCAGCAGGGCCCGGACCTCGGCCACGATCTCGCTCCCGCCCATGGCGGAGTCGCGCCGCCGCCAGGTCTCGTCCCGCAGCTCGCGCAGGTAGTCGCGGACGTCGCCGAGGACCTGCGGGCCGCCGACGGCGCCGTGGCCGGGGACGACCGTACGGTGCCCGTCGGCCGCCAGCCGCTCCATCACCGTCAGCCAGCCGGTCCCGGAGACGTCGGTGTCGTACGGCGGGAACCAGGGAAAGATCGCGAACTGCCCGGTCTCGGCCAGGTCGCCGGTGAACAGGACGCCGGCGTCGGGCACTTCGATCACCTGGTCGCCCTTGGTGTGGCCCCGGCCGGTGGCCCGCAGTCGTACGCGGCGGCCGCCGAGGTCCAGGTCGTACCCGCCGTCGTAGACCACGTCGGGGGCGACCACGCGGACGTCGCCGTCGAGGCGGTCGGCGACCGGCGGGCCGAACCCGCGGAACATCTCCAGGTAGCCCGCTCCCTTCACCTTCAGGTCCTCGGCCTGGGCGCGGTTGGCGAGGTAGGTGGCCCGGCCGTGGAAGACGTGCGCGCCGAAGGCGTGCTCGGGGTGGAAGTGCGTGGTGGTCAGGTACAGGCGGCGCCCCTCGGCAACCTCGGACGCCAGGGAGAGGACCTGCTCGGCGTTGGCGGTGCCCATGCCGGTGTCGACGACGAGGACGGCCTCGGTGCCGCCGATGATGCCGATGTTGGGAACCAGCGGGATCCCGCGGTCCGGGACCACCAGCAGCTCGGGGGCGATCTCCTGGACGCCGGCCACGTGGACGGCGGGGTCGGAAAGCGATGCGTCGTTCATGCCGCGATTCCACCGCCCCGGAACCCCGGCCGTCCAAGACCGATTCGCATGTGCCCGATACCGCACGGGTATCGTCGCAGCATGGAGCTGCGGACGTTGCGCTATTTCGTCGCGGTCGCCGAGGAACTCCACTTCGGCCGGGCCGCCGCCCGGCTGCACATGAGCCAGCCCCCGCTCAGCCGGGCGATCAAGCAGCTGGAAACCGACCTCGGCGCCACCCTGCTGCACCGCTCCGCCCAGGGCGTCACCCTCACCCCGGCCGGAACCGTCCTGCTCGACGAAGCCCGTACCCTCCTCGACCGCGCCGACCGGATCCGCGCACGCGTCGCCGCCGAAACCGGCCCCACGGCCATCACCGTCGGCCTGCTCGGCGACGGCACCGACCTCGGCGCCCTGCGCCTGGCCAACGCCTACCGCAGGCGACACCCGGACATCGAGGTCCGCATCCGCGAGACCGACCTGACCGACCCCACCTGCGGACTGCGCACCGGACGGGTCGACATCGCCCTCACCCGCGCCCCCTTCGACGAGACCGGCCTGACCGTGCACGAGCTGCGCACCGACCCGGTCGGCGCGGTACTGCGCACCGACGACCCCCTGGTCGGCCGCACGCACCTGGAGCTGGCCGACCTGGCCGACCGGTGCTGGTTCCGGTTCCCGGACGGCACCGACCCGCTGTGGGGGGCGTACTGGACCGGCGGCCGGCCGCGCGGGGGACCGGCGGTGAGGGCCGTCCAGGAATGCCGGCAGGCCGTGCTCTGGAACGGCACGGTCGGCATCACCCCCCTCGGACACGGCATGCCCGAGGGACTGACCGCGGTACCGCTGGCCGACATGGCGCCCAGCCGCGTGGTGGTGGCGTGGAACGAGGGCGACCCGAACCCGCTGATCCCTTCGTTCGTCCGCATCGCGACAGCCACCCACCGCCGCTGAACCCCCTCCCCGCCCGCACCGGTGTTCCCCGACCCCGACCCCGGACCCGCGCCGACGTCGATGCGGTTGTTGCGGTCGGGGTTCCTGGCCGGTCGGGGCTCCTGCCGGTCGGGGCTCCTGGCCGGTCGGGGAGGCTCAGCCGAGGGTGCTGACGACGGTCTTCGTCGCCTGGGCGATCAGGGCGTCGTCGGAGGTGGCGCCCGCCTTGCCGCGATCGGACAGGACGACGATCACGATCGGGCTGCGCCCGCCCGACGGCCACGCCACGGCGACGTCGTTGCGGGTGCCGTAGCCCGCGTTGCCGGTCTTGTCGCCGATCCTCCAGTCGGCGGGCACCCCCGCGCGGACGTACGGGCCGCCGGTCGTGTTGCCGACCAGCCAGTCCGTCAGCAGCCCGCGCCGGCCCTCGGTGAGGACGTCGCCGAGCACGTAGCGGCGCAGGTCGGCGGCGAGGACGCGCGGCGTGCTGGTGTCACGGGTGTCGCCCGGGGTCGCCTCGTTGAGGGTGGGTTCGGTGCGGTCGACGCTGGTGGTCGAGTCGCCCAGGTCGCGCAGGGACCGCTGGACGGCCGCCGGGCCGCCGAGTTCGGCGATGACCAGGTTGGCCGCGGTGTTGTCGCTGTACTGGATGGAGGCGGAGGCCAGGTCACGCAGCTTCATGCCGGTCGCCACGTGCTGCGAGGTGATCGGTGCCCACGCCAGCACGTCCTCCTGGCGGTAGGGGACGACCTTGTCCAGGTCCGCGTCGGACGCCTTCCGCAGCAGGGCCCCGGCGGCGAGCGACTTGATCGTGGACGCGAACGCGAACCGCTCGTCGGCCCGGTGGGTGACCTCCCGGCCGCTGCCGGTGTCCACCGCGAACACGCCGAGCCGGGCGCCGAACTGCTGCTCGAGCGCCGCGAAGGCGGCGTCCGCCGGGCCGGTCGCGGGCGCGCCCGCCACCGTCGCGCTCGCCACCCCTGCGCCGGGGGCCGTCGCGCCGCTCGCCGCCGGTGCCGTCGCCGTCGAGGCGCTGCTCGCCGCCCGGCCGCACCCGCCGATCAGCGCGGCCACGAGCAGGGCCACCGCGGGCAGCGCGGTGCGGGTGCGGGTGCGGCGGAGGTCGGGCGTCATCGGTGGTCTCCCAGGTGGTTCGTGCCGTCGCGGTCGCGCCCTCGCGGTGGTTCGTGCCGTCGTGGTCGCGCGGTCGCGCTCAGCTAAACAGTCCGCCGACCACCCAGTCCAAGACCGCAATCATGAAGTGGACGATAAGAAAACACCTATGATTACTGGCCATGGACCTGCTGGGGCACCTCCGCCACTTCCGCGCCGTCGCCGAGGAACGGCACTTCGGCCGCGCCGCCGAGCGCCTGCGGATCGCCCAGCCCTCGCTCTCCCAGCGGATCCAGCGCCTCGAACGCGAACTCGGCGTGACCCTGTTCGACCGCGGCCCGCGCGGCGTCGACCTCACCCCGGCGGGCCGGCTGCTGCTCGCCGAGGCCGAGGAGACGCTGGACAGCGCCGCCCGCCTCCTCGCCACCGCCGCCGACCTGCGCAGCGGACGGGCCGGCACCCTGCGCGCGGCCGTCCCGCCCGAACTCGGGCCGGCCGCCCTGGCCGCGCTGCTCACCGGCTTCGAGACCGCCTCCCCGGGCACCCGGCTCGAACTGCGGGAACTGCCGGTCGCGGCCGTGGTGCGCGAACTCGCCCAGCACACCGTCGACGTCGCCGTCGTCCGTCACCCCTGCCCGGCCGACGGACTGGCCTTCGGCCCCGTCCTGCACCAGCCGCTCGGCGCCCTGCTCGCCGCCCGCGGTCCGTACGCCGACCGCCCGGAGCTCGCGGTGGCCGAACTGACCGGCCTGCGCCTGGTCCTCTTCCCGCGCGCCACGGCCCCGGCCCTGTACGACGAGGTCCTCACCACGCTGACCAGGCACGGCTGCACCCCCGAGGCCGTCGTCGACCCGCCGGGACCGGACGTCGCGGGCGCGCTCGTGCTCACCGGCAGCGCCATCGCCCTGGTGCCGCGCACCACACCCCCACCGGGTACGGTCTGGCGCCCGCTCACCGGCACCCCGCTGGCCTGGCGGACCTCCACGGCCTGGCCGGCCGGGCGGGGCGGGCCCGCCGTCCGGCTGTTCGCCCGGACCGCCCACGAGGCGCTGACCGGACCCGGTGGCCTGCTGCCCCAGCCGCCCAACCGCCCGCTCCACCCCCGGCCCGCAATGGAGTTCCCGCTGTGACCAGCGACCGCACCACAGCCGACCGGACGGCTGCCGACCGCACCACAGCCGACCGCACGGCTGCCGACCGGACCCCGCACAGCCGGGCCGCGCGCACCCGCATCGCCGCGGCCTTCGCCGACGCGGGCGTCACCGGCCGGCTGCACGCGCGCGACCTCGACACCGGCGCCGAGATCGGCCTCGGCGCCGACACCGCCGTCAGCACCGCCAGCGTCCACAAGGTCTGCCTGCTCGTGACGCTGTACCGCGAGGCCGCCGCCGGACGGATCGACCTGACCCGGCAGGTCGAGATCCCCGCCGCCGGCCGCACCCCCGGGCCGACCGGCCTCGCCGCCATGCTCGACACCGCCCGCCTCTCCCTGCGCGACCTCGCCTACCTCACCGCGGCCGTCAGCGACAACACCGCCGCCGACACCCTGTGGGACCAGATCGGCCTCGACACCGTCAACCGCACCATGGCCGACCTCGGCCTGAGCCGCACCGTCGCCGTCCACAAGCTCCGCGACCTCATCGCCGCCCTCGCCGAGGACACCGGCCCCGACTCCCCGGTCGACCCCGCCGTCGTCGCCCGCCTCAGGGTCCTCGACCCCGCCTTCACCAACCACAGCACCCCCCGCGACATGACCACCCTGCTCGCCGCCCTCTGGCACGGCGACGCCTGCCCCGGCGACCACGGCGCCGCCCTGCGACGCCTCCTCGGCCTCCAGGTCTGGCCGCACCGCCTGGCCTCCGGCTTCCCCTACGACGACGTCCGCGTCCACGGCAAGACCGGCACCCTCCCCACGCTGCGCCACGAGGTCGGCGTCGTCGAATACCCCGACGGCGGCCGCTACGCCCTCGCCGTCTTCACCCGCGCCGCCGCCACCACCATCACCCTGCCCGCCGCCGACGCCGTCATCGGAACCACCGCCCGCCTCGCCGTCGACGCCCTCCGGGCCCGGGCGGCAGCCGGCGCGACGGGCTGACCGGGGCCGCGACCCCGGCGCCGAGACCACCCCCAGCTGCCCCGCTGCCCTCCCTCCCGGCCACGACGTCCGGGTGACGGATCGGCTGCACGCTCGTTTGCCCGGGTACCTGCCGGTCGCAGGACGGCGGTGCCCGGCGACCACCCCCTGCCCGGGCACCGCCGCACCGGCCCCGCGACCGGCCGGGACCGGACAGAACCCCCACCGGCAGCCGGGCCACGGCCCCGGACGCCGGTCACCCGCGCAGGTCTCGCCGGGGCCGCTCGGGCAGCCGGCCCCGGCGACACCGCCGGCGTGGAAGCCCGACCCAACGGCACACCGCCGTTCAGGCGTCCTGCATCCCCGTCCCACCGGCCCCCCGCGCGAGGGCGCCTGCGCGTCGTGCTCGGCGGAAGGCGGCGGCGTTGCGGGTGGCCCAGTCGGCGAAGGGGCGCGGCGGGCGGCCGAGTACCTGCTCGACGGCCGGGCTCACTCGCAGTTCGGCCTCGGTGGGGGCGCCGAGGATCGCTGTGAGGGAGGCTTCGCGGGCGAGGCCGCCGATGCGGCCGGCGGTGCGCTGACGGAGGTATGAGGCGAGGCCGGGAAGGGTGTCGGGATCAGGCAGTGACCTGGTCGGATGCCGGTTCCTCGACGGCTCGCGCGGGCGTTGTGACACGCGAGGTTTCTCATGGCCTCGCTGCCTCGAAGTGATCGGATCGGGGTATCTAATTGTGGTTTGTCATGATTTTCCGTCAGGTGTCCTGCCATGCCTGTGACTTGTCGCTTGGGGGTGCGGGGCGCTTTGTTGTGAGGAGAGGTGAACCCGCGGATGAGTGCTCGTACGCGTGGACAGGGCGACCGACCGTGGTATCGGGTCGGCCGTCAGCGGCCCGTGGCCGTGTTCAACAGGACCCCGGCCGGTGGGATGACCCCGGTCGGTGCCGTCGGTGCGTCAGACCTGGTCGGCTCGGGTGGACGGCGTGGGGAGCGCGGTGCGGGGGTGGTGTCGGCGGGGGGCGCGCTGCTGTCCGGTATGGCGCTGCTGGCGGCCACGGCTCCACCGGTGGCCGCCGCGCCGGTCGGGGCCGGGTTGGTGCGGGCGCAGCAGGCTGATCCGTCGCAGACCTTCACCTTCACCGGCGCTTCGCAGACCTTGACGGTTCCGGCGGCGGCGGTGGTGACGATCACCGCGGACGGCGCGGGTGGCGCCGACAACACCGGCACCTCCTGTTCCGTCACGGGGACCGGCGGGACGGGGGCGCGGGTGGTGACCACGCTGCCGCAGACCGTCGCACCGACGACCTTCACCGTCAACGTCGGCGGCACCGGCGGCAAGGGCTGCAACGGCACCGGGACGTCGGGGGCCGGAGGGTTCAACGGCGGTGCCCCCGGGGGGAGTTTCCCGCTCACTGGTTTCCAGTTCGAAGGCCCGGGCGGGGGCGGGGCCTCCAGCGTCAGTACGGGCGGCTCCCTGCTGGTGGTCGCCGGGGGCGGCGGTGCCTCCGGCGGCACCGGAGCGGGCTCCACGGGAGGCAACGGGGGCAACGGCGGGACAACGCCGGATGCCACCGGCGGTACCGCGGGAACTGCCACCGGCCCTGGGGCTTCGCCGGGGCAGGGCGCGGGCGGTGGCAGCACCAGCACCAGCACCGGGGGCCCCGGCGGGGCCGCCGGCACCGCTCCACCCTGTGCGGCCA
>NZ_JBHXEM010000094.1:0-34678 GCF_042724755.1 Kitasatospora sp. NPDC127067
GGCCGCGCGGTCCGCGCCGGCCTCACCGTCGGCACCACCACCCAGACCGTCGACGTCCCCACGAACGGCTTCCAGGGAGTCGGCGTAGGCACCGGCGGCGACCCGGCCGCCCTCGTCGAGCTGACCGTCACCGGCTGACCACCACCCCCCGCATCACCACCTCTCACGTTCGGGAGCCCACTCATGCCTCGCAACTCCTCGTCCCGCAACCTGCGGGCGGGCGCGCTGACCGCCGTCCTCGCCGCCGGATCCCTGACGACCCTCGCCACGCCCCCAGCCGGCGCCGTGGTCGGCAACGCGGCCGCCGACGGGTCCTACGCCTTCACCGCGCGCCTGGCGATCGGCGACACCCTGCGCGCATGCACCGGTGCGCTGGTCGACCGCAACTGGGTGCTCACCGCCGCCTCCTGCTTCGCCGACGACCCGGCGCAGCCGCAGGCCCTGGCGGCCGGCGCGCCGAAGTGGAAGACCGTCGCCACCGTCGGCCGCACCGACCTGACCACCACCGGCGGCAGGACCGCCGAGGTGTCCGAGCTGGTGCCGTACGCCGGCCGTGACCTGGTGATGGCCCGCCTGGCCACGCCCGTCGACGGCATCGCCCCGCTGGCGGTGGCCACCGCCGCGCCGACCGCCGGGCAGACGCTGCGCGTGCCCGCGTACGGCCGGACCAAGGACGAGTGGGCTCCGCTCAAGCTCCACTCCGGTGCCTTCTCGCTCGACACCGTGACCGCCGCCGGCCTCGGCACGACCGGCACCGGCGGCGCGGCGATCTGCAAGGGCGACACCGGCGCCCCCGTGATCCGCGAGACGGGCGGCAGGGCCGAGCTGGTCGCCGTCGCCTCCCGCTCCTGGCAGGGCGGCTGCCTCGGCGAGACCGAGACCCGCACCGGCGCCTACAACACCCGCGTCGACAACGTCGCCGGCTGGGTGCAGCAGACCCGGGCGAAGTCCCTGGGCTGGAAGACCCAGGCCCTGGTGCGCAGCGACGCCAACCTCTACTTCGCCAGCCGTCTCTACGACGGCACCTGGACCCCGTACGAGGACGTCCAGGCCACGGCCGGCAACATCGGCGGGGTGCGCGCCGTCGCCTCGGCCGGCATCAACGCCGACACCCACATCATCGCCCTGGGCGGCGACGGGCACCTCCACTACGCCATCCGCAACCTCGACGGCGGCTGGAAGCAGACGTTCGCCGACCTCAACGTCGCCCTCACGGACCTCAGCGGCATCACCCAGGTCTCCATCGCCTCCATCAGCGACAACCTGCACGTGGTCGTGGTCGCCAACGGCACCCTCTACCACTCCATCCGCAACGGCGCCGGCCAGTGGACCCCGTTCAACGTGGTCACCGACGTCACCGGCCCGCTCAACGGCATCACCGCCATCTCCGCCGCCGGAGCGTCCGGGGACGCCGGACCCGAACTGCACATCGCGGCCGTGGCCGGCGGAAAGGTCTACCACACCCTGCGCACCGGCTCCGGAAGCTGGGGCACCTGGGGGGCGGTCTCCGAGGCCGCGGGCAGCACCGGCCCGGTGAGCGGCGTCGCCGTCTCCCGCCAGGGCAACGACCTCAACCTCGCCCTCATCGCGAGCGACGGCCAGTACCACACCATGCGCTACCTCAACCACACCTGGCAGCCCGTGACGTCCCTCGGCGGCGTCATCGGCAACGTCACGGGCACCAGCATCAGCGCCACGCCCGTCGACACCGACGCCGTGTTCGCCATCGCCACCACGGACAACAAGGTCCTGCTCACCGCCCGCCACAACGACGGCACCTGGGCCGCCCCCGAGAACCTCGACCTCACCGCCATCCCGGGCAACCACACCGGCACCACGATCACCGGCACGCTCTGACCGACGCCCTCCGATCGACGTCCTCCGACCGGCGCGCCCTCCGCGCGCCGATCCGTCGTGCGTCCTGGTGCGGGGTGGTGGTCCCACTCCCGCGCCAGGGCGCGCGCGTCAGGAACTCCCGAGGGCCGGCCGTCCCCGGCCTTCCCCGACCGCACCGTCCGCCCCCGGCCAGTCCCCGGCCATCCCCGACCACACCGTCCGCCCCCGCCCCGCCTCCGGAGGCGGCCCCGCCCCTCCCAGCACTTGCCTCGACCACGGGAAAAGGCCCTGCCGCAGCCCGTCGCCGCCCTGCCCTGTCATGCGCAGGGGCCTGCAAGCGGCTTACAGGGCGTGCGTTATCGTCAGCCGTGAGCATTTTCCCCCGGCAACGACCAGGTTCCTCGGGCCGCCGCAAGTCCGCCAAGGGCGGCCGTCTCGCCGTCCTGGACGGCCTGCGTATCCTGGCCGCGCTGATGGTGGTCTTCCACCACTACATCGGCTACGGCGGCGGCACCAAGCCCGAGATCAGCGCCTGGGGCAAGCCGGCCGAGCAGGTGTTCCACCGCGCCTCCGCGCCCGCCGCGTACCTCTGGACGGGTATCTGCCTGTTCTTCGTGATCAGCGGCTTCGTGATCTGCATGAGCAGCTGGGGCCGTCCGGTGGGCGACTTCGTCCGCTCCCGGGTCATCCGGCTCTACCCCGCGTACTGGTTCGCCGTCCTGCTCACCACCGCGGTCGTGACGATGTGGCCGCTCGTACGCCAGCCGCTCCCCTCCGAGCAGGTCCTCGCGAACCTCACCATGTTCCACGTGGGTCTGGGGATCCCGAACGTGGACGCCGTCTACTGGACGCTCTGGGCCGAGCTGCGCTTCTACCTGCTGTTCGCCATCGTGGTGTGGCAGGGCGTGACCTACCGGCGGATCGTGGCCTTCTGCTCGATCTGGACGGTCGCCGGCATCGTCTCGGCGAGCACCAAGTGGCCGGTCCTGGAGTTCTTCGCGATGTCGGACGTCTCCTCGTTCTTCGTCGCCGGCCTCGCGCTCTACCTGGTCCACCGGTACGGTCCCAACCTCATGCTCTTCGGCATCGTCGGGATCAGCTGGATCCTCTCGGTGCTCTACACCATCCAGCACCAGCACGACGTGAACACCGTCCTGGGCCGGCCCGAGCTGCCGACCTGGCCCGCCGTCCTGCTGACCACCCTCTCCTACCTCGTGATCACCGCGGTGGCCATGGGCTGGGGCTCCCGGATCCAGTGGCGCTGGCTCACCTTCGCCGGCGCCCTCACCTACCCCCTCTACCTCCTCCACGAGGCCATGGGCTGGACCGCCCTGCGCGCCCTCTACGACCACGGCACCAAGCCCTGGACGGCGGTCGCCATCGTCGTCACCGGCATGCTCGTCGCCTCCTGGCTGGTCCACCGGCTCATCGAGAAGCCCCTGACGCCCCGCCTCAAGACGGGCATGACCAGGAGCATCGACCAGCTCCGCGCCGCCGAACCCCTCCCCCCGCAGCCCGCCCCGGCGCCGGCCCGGGCGCCCGGCGTCCTGGAGACCGTCACCACCCCCTGGGCCACCGCCTTCACCCCCAGGGACACCCACCCGCCGCAGCAGCACACCCCCGACTCCTACTGATCTCGCCCCACCCCCGCGGCCCGACAGGGACCGGCGCCACCCGGCACCGGTCCCTGTCCGCTTTTCCGGCCCCATCACCCCCTGTCGGCCTCACCGGCCCGGCCTTCGCCCCCCGGCCCGGTGCTTCGGCAGCTCCGACGGTGCGGGCCGGTCGGGCCGGTCGGGCCGGTCGGGCCGGTCGGGCCGGATCGCGTTTCCTCCTCGACTTGCGCGCCCTCGACGCGCCAGGTATGGAGAATCGCCGGAAGATCTGTACCGACACGTACCATCTGCTGTGCATCAAGCATGTGACGGTGCGTCGTCTCGCACTGCTGCGAGCCGACCCACGTCATGCCGACGAGGCGCGTTCACCGCGCTTCGGCGAACCGGACGGAAGCCGGTACGCCCGAATGCGTGTGGGCCGGCCCGGATCCCGGCAGAGCCATTCAGGTGTTCCGGCCCCGAGGAGGTCGCGGGTGATGACGAGAAGCTCCATAGCGTGACCGGCGCCGACGCGCACCAGGGACTCAACGGCCGCCGAAAGGATTCGGCCGACGCGACTCAACGGCGAACACCCCGCACCCGCAGCCGATCGGCCGCGGTGTCGGAGGCCGACCGGCTCCGGGATGGAGTTCGCCGGATTTCCTAGGAGAGAAGCAATGCCACCACTGGCAATGATGCGGCCTGCCCTCAGACAGACCGTCGTCGTGCTGGCCGCGCTCGCGGCCCTGCTGATCCACGGGGCGCAGACCCCCGCGTACAGCGCTTCGATCAATGCGATCACCGGTATCGCCACCACCTGGGCCGGATCGCCGTCCGCGCCGCTCCATCCCGGGATGACCGTCACCACGCAGATCACCTGGTGCGTCCCGGACGGCAGCCATGCGGGTGACACCTTCTCGGTCACGATGCCGGCGCAGCTCGCGAACTTCCCGTCCGGCACGCAGACCGTGCTGGACGGCACCGGCGCGGCCATCGGCACCGCCACCATCGCCGGCCAGCCCGCCGTCGTCACATACACCATGGGCGCCTATGTCGAGACGCACACGGGCGTCTGCGGGCAGACCACGATCAGCGCCCAGCTGTCGACCAACAACAACGGCGCGCAGGACCTCGTCTACACGACGAACGCGGGGGTCACGTTCACCACCCCGATCGTCGTCGAGCCGTGGCCGCCCCGCAATCCCGCCAACGCCGAGAAGTACGGGCTCATCTACACCGGCACCGCCTTCCCGGACACGAACATCGTCTGGGTGATGCACACCCCGGCGAGCACGACGGCCACCACGGCCACGTTCACGGACACCGCCCAGGCCGGCCAGGCCTTCAACTGCGCGGCGTTCGTGCCGGGGCTGGCACTCCCCTACTCCACCGATCCCGCGTCCACCATCGCCCAGCAGAACCTGGACACGGCCACCAACACACTGGGCAACGACGTCACCTACACCGGCACGGCCACCCTCAACTCGTGCACTCCGACCGGCATCTCGGTCACCGTCACCGTCCCGGCGAACACGAGCGTCGGGCTGATCCTGCCGGTGACGATCACGGACAACACCCTCAAGCAGTTCTCGGACACCGTCGTGGTCGCCATGGGGGACGGCACCAGCCAGAATGCCGGAACCTCGCTGGACAACCCGAACTGGAACAACTCCGGCGGCGGGAACAACCTCTCCATCGTCAAGTTCTCCACCGACGAGGGCCCGACGAACGGCGACCACAACACGGCACCCGGCAAGTCCGTCCCCGCCGGCACTCCGACGCCGGTGACGATGACCGTCAGGAACAACGGGTCTCTGGTGCTGAGCAACGTGGAGGTCACCGACAGCACGACGTCCGGCCCGGCCCTCACCGGCCTGTCCTGCGACTTCTCCCCCTTGGGCGGCCCGGCCACCGGTACGACCTGGGCCGGCCCCTTCGTGCCGGGCGCGACGTTCGACTGCACGGGGACCATCCCGGCGATGGAGCCCGGCACCCAGGAGACCGACACCTCCACGGTCACCGCCACCACCACCGCAGGCATCACCGTCACGGCCTCGGACTCCTTCAACGCGGCGACACCGCCCTCGACCCCGGCGCTGACGATCGCCAAGTCCGTCTCCCCGACGACCGTCTCCGCCGCGGGCCAGGCCGTCACGTACTCCTTCCTCGTGACCAACACCGGAAACGTCGACCTCACCGACATCGGAGTGACCGAGACCCAGTTCTCCGGCACCGGCACCTCCCCGACAGCGACCTGCCCGGTCACCATGCTCGCCCCCGGCGCCTCCACCACCTGCACCGCGACCTACACCGTCACCCAGGCGGACATCGACGCGGGCACCGTGACCAACACCGCCACCGCCCACGGAACCCCACCCAACGGCCCACCCACCACCTCAGCCCCCGCAACCGCCCGGATCACCGCGCCCGGCACACCGGCGCTGACGATCGCCAAGTCCGCCTCCCCGACGACCGTCTCCACCGAGGGCCAGGCCGTCACGTACTCCTACCTGGTCACCAACACCGGAAACGTCGACCTCACCGACATCGGAGTGACCGAGACCCAGTTCTCCGGCACCGGCACCTCCCCCACGGCGACCTGCCCGGTCACCACGCTCGCCCCCGGCGCCTCCACCACCTGCACCGCGACCTACACCGTCACCCAGGCGGACATCGACGCGGGCACCGTGACCAACACCGCCACCGCCCACGGAACCCCACCCAACGGCCCACCCACCACCTCAGCCCCCGCAACCGCCCGAATCACCGCGACCAGCACACCGGCACCCCTGCCGACGCAGCCCCCGAAGCACCCGAACGAGCTGCCGAACACGGGCGCCGAAGAGCTGCTCTACGCGACCGGCGCGACCCTGCTGGTCGGCCTCGGCACACTGGCCCTGGTCTCCGCCCGCGCCACCCGCCGCCTCCCGAGGCCTCGCTCCGGCAGGCAGTAGGCCGGCCGCACGCGGCCGACGGAACCAGCCCCGGGCAGCCCGGTGCCGGCCGGCCGGCACGTGCTTTGGCCCGCGGGCGTGGCGGGTGGTCCTGTCCCCGCCCTGGGCCAGGAGCACGGTCCTGCCCGGGGGCATCTCCCGGAGCCGGCTCCCAGGTTCGGTCTCGTCCTGGGTGCGGACGAACTCCCCCGCCTCTGAATGGTCCTCTTGACCAAGGCCGGAAATCACCGGAACGGTCCATCCAGAGGGGTTCCTCCGTGCACGAGAACACACCGCACAGCCGCGTCCAGCGTTCCCGCCGGGGCGGCCGGCACCGGACGGTGGCGGTCGTGACCGCCGTGGCCGCCGGTGTCATGGCGGCCGGGGCGCTGGCACCGAGCGCGGCGTTCGCGGGCGGCAAGCCGGACGGCGTCCAGCAGAGCCTGAACGCGCTGGTGAAGGACGACGGTCTGCCCGCCGCGCTGGCCTCCGTGAAGGGCCGCGACGGCCGCACCCGCACCTACACCGCCGGCGTCGGCGACCTCGCCACCGGGGCCAAGCCCCCCGTCGACGGGCAGGTACGGATCGGCAGCAACACCAAGACCCTCACCGCCGTCGTCGTCCTCCAGCTCGTCGCCGAGGGAAAGGTCGGCCTCGACGAGCCCGTCGAGACCTACCTGCCCGGCCTGCTGCGCGGCGACGGCATCGACGGACGCGACATCACCGTCCGACAGTTGCTCCAGCACACCAGCGGCCTGCCCGAGTACGTGGACAAGGACTCCATCCTCACCGGCCCGAACCGGTACTACGAACCGCGCGAGCTCCTCGACGCGGCTCTGGCCCGGAAAGCCCACTTCGCCCCGGGTACGCGCTGGGAGTACAGCAACACCAACTACCTGCTGGCCGGCCTGATCATCCAGAAGGTCACCGGGCGGCCGCTCGGCGAGGAGGTCAACCGGCGCATCGTCGACCGCATCGGTCTGCGCCACACCTACTTCCCCACCCCCGGCGACACCACCATCCACGAGGCCCACCCCAAGGGCTACAACCGGGAAGCCGACGGCTCGCTCCGCGACTACACGGAGCTGGACCCGTCCTGGGGTTGGGCGGCAGGCGCCGTCGTCTCCACCCCCAGTGACATCACCCGCTTCTACACCGCGCTCCTCGGCGGCCGGCTCCTGCCCCCGGCACAGCTCGCCCAGATGCGCACCACCGTCCCCGCCGACGAGGTGGGTCCCGGCGTCCGCTACGGGCTGGGCCTGGTGAGCCATCCGCTGTCGTGCGGCGGCCTGTACTGGGGCCACGGCGGGACCATCCCGGGCTACTACACCGCCGGGGGCGCCACAGACGACGGCCGCGCCGCCGGCATCGCGGTGACCGTGATCCCGGGCGACGAGGCCGAGCAGCACGTCAAGGCCACGGTGGACGCGGCCCTGTGCCGCTGACCCCGCGGACCGTCCCCGGTCCGGCCTGAGCATCCGCGATCCGCACCGGCACCACCACCGGGTTCCGCGCGCCCCGGCACGCCTCGGCGCGCGGAACCCGCACAGCCGCGTCCAGCATTCCCGTCCGTCAACTGCTCCAGCACACCAGCGGCCTGCCCGAATACATGGACGCCCCCGCCCTCTCGGACTTCACCGCCGTGCAGTACCGCTACTTCGAGCCCCGCGACCTCCTCGACGGCGCCCTCGCCCAGAAGGCCCACTTCCCCGCGGGAACCGACTGGGAGTACAGCAACACCAACTACATCGTCGCCGGGCTCCTCGTCCAGAAGGTCACCGGACGACCCGTCGGAGAGGAGATCACCAAGCACGTCATCGACCGCGTCGGCCTGCGCCACACCTACTTCCCCACCCCCGGCGACACCACCGTCCACGAGGCCCACCCCCACGGCTACTTCCGCAGCACGCCGGACGCGCCCCCGGTCGACTACACCGACACGGACACCTCGATCGCCTGGGCGGCCGGGGCGATCGTCACCACCAACACCGACCTCAACTCGTTCTTCACCGCGCTCCTCGGCGGCCGGCTCCTGCCCCCGGCACAGCTCGCCCAGATGCGCACCACCGTCCCCGCCGAACCCCTGGGCCCGGGTGTCCGCTACGGTCTGGGCCTGCAGAGCAGGCCGCTCTCCTGCGGCGGCCCGGCCTGGGGCCACGGCGGCACCTCCCCCGGCTACCGCTCCCGCGGCGGCGTCACCGACGACGGCCGCGCCGCCACCATCACGGTCACCACCGTCCCCGGCGCGGACGGCGCACAGCACATGGCGGCCGCCCTGGACGCGGCCCTCTGCCGCTGACCCACCCCTCGGACCGGCCCCCGCGCGCGGGCGCCGGACACCGGACAGCCCCGCTCCGCCGGCTTCAGCCGTCCGTCCGCGTTCGCGGACCGGGCCTCGCGACCAGGCCGGTCTCGTAGGCCGCGATCACCTCCGCCGCGCTCACCATCGTCGCCGCCTTCACCACCCTCGGGGTCGCCGGCTTCGGACAGTTCCGGGTGCTCGGCCCGGCCGTCGCGGTCTCGGTCCTGGTCATGCTGCTCGCCGGCCTCACCCTGATGCCCGCCGTACTCGCGGCCTGCGGACGCGCACTGTTCTGGCCCTCACGCGTCCTCAAGACCGTGCCCCGCGACGGCGCCGCCGCCCGCTTCGCCGACCTGGTGGCCCGCAGGCCCGTGGTCATGGTCCTCGCGTCGCTCGCCCTCCTGGCCGCCCTGGCCGGCGGGCTCGCCGGGATCAGGATGGACTACGGCCTGGGCGGCGGACCGCGCACTGCCTCCCGGACCACCGCCGCCGAGATCTCCCGCGCCCTGCCCGCCGGCGTGGTGGACCCGACCAGCGTCCACGTCGAGACCGAGGGCGCCGGCCCGCTCTCCCCCGGCGCGCTGGACGGCCTCACCCAGGGCCTCACCCGGGTCACCGGCGTCGGCCAGGTCACCAAGCCGGTCCTGAGCGAGGACCGGCAGGCCGCCAGGACCGACCTGTTCGCACCGGTGGTCCTGATGCTCTCGGTCGGCCTCGGCTTCGCGGCCACCCTCGGCGCGGCAGCCCTGCTGTTCCAGCACGCGATGGGCAAGCCGGGCGTCAACTTCACCCTGCCCCTGCCCCTGCCCCTGCCCCTGCCCCTGGTCCTGTTCCTGTTCGTGGTCGCGCTCGGCACCGACTACAACATCCTGATCAGCGACCGGATCCGGGAGGAGATGGAACACCCCGGTCCGCCCCGGGCCGCCGTCGCACGCGCCCTCCGGCACACCGCCCCGGCCATCGCGACCGCGGGCCTCGTCCTGGCTGGCTCCTTCGCCAGCCTCGCCGTGACCCCGCAGCCCTCGACCCAGCAGATCGGCTTCGCGACCGCGCTCGGCATCCTGCTCGCCGCGTTCCTGCTGTCCATCGTCCTGGTGCCCGCCCTGGCCGCGCTCCTCGGCCGCAGCCTGTGGTGGCCCCTGCGCCCCGGATGCCCCACCGGCCGACCGGCCACCCAGCCGCAGGCGGACACCTTCCCCCCCACCCATACGCACCGCACGACGAAACGGGCGCGAACCCGTCCTCGGTCCCCAGGGACACCACTGACCCCAACCACCACGGCCCCCGGCGGAACCACCGCCCGGGACGCCGCGCGGGAAGGCCGTACAGCCGCCGCACCGGACCTGGAGGACGGTCGAACCGCCGGACACCGCCCCGGCCGGGCGGTGTCCGGCGGTTCACGGCGCGCGCAGCGCCCTCAGCCCTCCTCGTCCCCCCTCAGGACCGCACCCACCACCGGTGGCCCTGGCTGACCTGCCCCGCACCCTGCCAGGGGCCGAACAGCAGGACGCCATCGAGGAGTTCAACACAACGCTGGACGGCCACCCGACCGAACTGACCACCACGCCGCCCCGCCTGAAGGACCCGGCGGCAGCTGCCGCCGGGTCCTTCAGGGTCGCCGAGGGTCCGGGTCCACACACCCGTCGGCAGCGCCGTGGCACTGTGGCGCGGCGCCCGGAGAACGCGGCTGGCCGAGCAGTGGGTTTCGGCGACCCTCCGGCCACCAGCTGCGGTCCCCGACAAGCCCCTGGCAAGATCGCAGAACGGCGGCACCGCGGCCGCCCACCACCTGCCACACCATCAGCAAAAAGGCCGCTGACCTGGGATTTCTCCCAGCCAACGGCCTTCCGACATACTGTCGGGACGACAGGATTTGAACCTGCAACCCCTTGCCCCCCAGTCAAGGGGTTCAACTATTGTCGGCAGCCGAGACCTCAAGGCCTCGGCTTTCTTGAATCTCAACTGCACTGAAAACAAGGAAAGTTGAGACTCATCTGAAGATCCACGGTCGACAGGACTCGAACCCGCTCGATGCCCAACCGGGTTCAAGTTCATACATAGATGTCTGTTATCGCCCACAGGCGCTCATAGGCGCTCACCAGTCGTGGTCCCAAACTGGTCCCCAAATGGTCCCAGGGACTCGGTCACTGCGGGTGACGACAATCTGTCGACCCTTCAGCAGGGCCCGCCTGTGGGTTCCGCATCGGCCTGTCCGCCGGAGTCGTTCTGGCCAGCGGGTTTCGCGGTTGTCCCACCGAGGTGTCCACCAGTGTTGTCCTGCGGCCGTGTCCGCATCCTCTGCCGCCGCCGGCTGCGGTGTTGCCCGGGCTGGGCACGGGGGCGTGCTGAGCTGCTGGTGCAGCTCGGGGTGGTGGCAGTGACGGGGCTGCCGATTCTGCGGCTGCCCCGGGTGGTCGGCTGAGCCGAGACGCGGGTGGTCGGCCGAGAGCTGAGCGGGACCGGCCGCGCCCGGTACGGCAGCAGGGCTCGGACCGCGCGTCGCGGTCCGAGCCCTGCCCCCGTGCGGTGCCGCGCTGCGGCGGCGGTGCGTCAGCCCTGTACGGTGTCGCCGCCCGCCTGCCCGGCACCCTCAGCCGTTCCTGCCTTCTCGCGCATCTTGCGCACCAGCTCCGCCTTCTGGTCGGCTGCACCCTGGCGGTCGAGGTTGCGGTGCGGACCGTTGTTCTGCCGTTCGGCGCGGGACTGCCTCTTGCGCTGGCCGCCGCCCATGCCCACGGGGTTGTTGATGTTCTTGCTCACGGTCGTGGGTTCTCCCGGTGGTGAAGTGAAGTGAAGTGAAGTGATCTACGGATTCATCGGTGGGGGACGGGCCGCGACGTCGAAGGACGTCAGCAGGGGCCCATCACGCACTCACTCGTAAATCGGGGTCTGGAAGAACATGACCAAGACGTTACCCGGTTCCGTCGGCCCTGAACACCAACCTTTTCGCCGCCCCGCGTCGGCCGGGCCTTCGGCGAGCGCCCGGGGCCGGCAGGTTCCTTCGGAATCCCAGCGCCGCCAGCACCCGCCAGCACCCGCCGGTCGTCGCCGCCCGCCCTGTCCAGATGGGCGTTACTGGGCCGCGGGGGCGCTGCCAGTGGTCGCGAGCACACTGATGGCATGCCGTCTTCATTGAGCGCGCCGAGGATTTCCCCGTCAGGTCGTTCCTCCGGACGCTCACCCGCCGAGCCGCACTGGCGATGTGTGCGGGCGGACAACTCCACCCAGCGATTGTCGTGCCGGACGACCAGAAGACCGGGGCAGTGCGTGTGGCCGAGCATTCGGCTTCCCGCCGGAGCCAGGGAACGCGGCCAGACGCTTCCGAGGAAGGACGCCCGCCCCGCACCCTGCTTGTGGGGGTAGTGGAGACATGTTCGAGGTGGGTGCCTGCCGGCCTCAGGGCCTCCTCGGCGATGCCGGTAGCGGAGGCGGGGGCCTTTGGCACGGATACCGATGTGCCTCATGACCGTCCCCGCTCGCCTTCGGCATGGGAACCGCCCGGGGTCCGGCGCAGCGGCCGGGCCCCGGATGATGTGGATCGCCCCGGTGGGGTGGGTCAGGAGAGCAGGCCGTTGTAGTCCGGCAGCTTGAAGGTCTGCTCGGCGTGGCCGCCGTTGAGGTCCGTCCAGTTGTTGCCGATGCTGGCGATGATCGTGTAGCCCTCGTTCTCGACCTTGATCCGCTCGTCCGTCTTGTACTGCTGCACCGGCTTGAAGAGGTCGCCCAGGCCACGTCCGTGCAGCTCGTCGACGGTGTAGCCGGCCTTCTCCAGGCTGTACCGGGTGACGGGTTCGATGAAGTCCACGCGTGCGGTGACGAAGATGATCGCGACCCCGCGCGAGTGGGCGTACTGCGCCAGCTCCACCACCGGCGGGATGCCCGGCATGGTGAACGGGTGGAAGTGCGTTGCGAGGGTGGTGTTGTCGATGTCGAAGACGATCGCGGGCGTCTCGTCGGTCGGCTCGGCCGTGCGCTGCTCGACGTAGGCGCGGGCGGGCGCGATCGCGGCGGTGACGTCGGCCAGCCACTGCTGCTCGGTCACCGCGCTGCCGCTGCCTGCCACCGAATCGGTGGTGGCGACAGGGGCCGCGGGAGCGGGGGCGGCGACGGCGGGGGTGGCGAGACCGGCGGTGATCGCGGCCGTCAGGGTCGCGGTGGCGACGAGCTTTGCCTTGATGGTCATGTCTGGAACTCGGCTTTCACTGTGATGGAGGGACGGACGGACGGTCGGTCAGGTGGTCGGCGTGGCACCCGGGTTCGTGCTGCTGTGGCGCGAGCCGGCCACGAGGGTCCATTCCTGGCGGTAGAGCGTGAAGGGCAGGTCCTCCTCGAACAGCGGGGTGCCGAGGACGGCGATCCTCGCCAGCGCGGCCCGTCCACGTCGAGCCCGCCGTAGAGGCCGCCGCTGCCGTCGACTGCGACCATGACCGTGCCCCGCACATCGGCCCGCAGGTACGGCCTGACGGTCGCCTTCACGCCCAGCGCGTCGTAGAGCGCGACCGAACCCTCAGCGACCAGGGCGCTGCGAAGCCGGTGAACGTGGCCTTGACCGGGGTGACGGTGGTGCTGGTCGGGTCGGTGGACCCGGTCAGGCCGACAGTGAGGTGCCAGTCGGCGTGCGCCTTCAGGTCGAAGCCGACCTCGGCCTCCTCGGGAGCGAGGATGCCGTGGGTGCCCCGGTAGGAGAAGACAACGCTCGGGTCGAGTTCGAGCGAGCCCGTCAGCGAAGCCGTGGAGCCGCCGGGCAGCGGGACGGTGTCGTTCGCGTCCAGCCTCAGCGCGGCCGAGGCCGAGCCGCTGCCCCCGTCGGGCCGCGGGGACGTAGGAGACCTTGAGGTCCTTGACCTTGGGGGTGACCTGGATCTTGTGCGGATCCAGCGCGGCCTTGATGTTCGCCCAGGTCTGGCCGAGCAGTTCGGAGATGGTGGCCGGGCGGGTTTCGACCTGCACCTTCCGGGCGCCGGCGGGCTTGACGGCCGTGATCGCCAGCAGCGCGCCCTGCGGCGCGGCGGCCGACGGCGGGCTGTCGATCAGCCGGCCGGTCTGCACGGCGGCGGTGGCCGCGGCGGTGGCGGACGGACTCGGCGCGCCCTTGCTGTTGTCGGTGACGACGGCGAGCACGGCCTTGCCGCTCTGCCGGTCGTACGAGGCCGGCTTGAGGTCCGCCGCCCCGGCCGCGACGGTCGGCGTCCCGGACGGGGACGAGGTGGCCGCCACCTGAGCACCGGGGACGATCGGGGCGGCCAGCGGCGAGACCGGCGAAACGGCCGACGAGCCGACCGCCTGGGTGGCCGACACGACGGGCGTCGGCGTGGTGGACGGCGCGCGGTCGGCGGGCTGGGCCGTCGGGCTCGACGGGTCGCAGGCACTGAGCGAGAGCACCACGGAGACGACGAGCGCCGGCAGCGCGAGGGTGCGCACGGACATGCGGAGGGTCACCTTCGGCGTAAGGCGGGCAGGGAAACCCGTCCGGGTGGCAGGCGATCAACAAGATGTCAAGGGCATGCCAGACGGCGGGTCGGCAAGGTCCACCGCAGGAGGAACCCGGGTGGCTACCGGCTCATTGAGGGAGCACGTGGGGGCGGCCGAAGTCCGGGCCGCGAAGGCGAGTTGCCCTTCGCGGCCTTGGCCTGGCGCCACAGGGGAGGACGCCAGGCCAAATCCGCAGGCATCCCTAAAACTAGAACCAGTAGTTTTGCCTGGGCGAGAACGTACACTAGTCCGCGACGAGGGACCAATACCCGGGGGTAACCACCAGTCGACGAGAGGACCAACAGATGGGCAGGCCGCCACGACCGCTGCTGACCCGGGACGGAATCATGCGGGCCGCCCTCGCCCTGGTCGACGAGGAAGGCGCCGCCGCGCTCTCGACCACCCGCATCGCGGCCCGACTGGGCGCCAAGGGCCCGTCGCTCTACAACTACGTCGCCAGCCGCGACGAGATCATCGACGGTATCGGCGACCTCATCGTCGCCGAGATGGATCTCGATCCGACCGTCCGGCCGTGGACCGCAGCCCTGGACGCCTGGGCCCGCTCCTACCGCGCCGCGCTCGCCCGCCACCCGAACATGGTGCCGCTGCTCTCCTCCCGGCCGACCCGGTCCGCCACCGCCCTACAGGGCTACGCCTGCGCGTTCGCCATGCTGCGGGAAGCCGGCTGGCCCGAGGAGCACGTACTCGCGGTCGTCCAGTCCATCGAGTACCTCCTGATCGGCTCCGCACTCCACCTCAACCACCCGCACGACGCGGCCTGGAAGGACGAGGCGCTCCCACCCGGACTCGACCCGCTGCGCAACGCCCCACCCGACTTCCGCGAGCAGGCCTTCGAGACCGGCCTCACCGCACTGATCCGCAGCTTCCAGGAGACCCTGAACGACCTTCAGGCCCGCCACGACGGCCGGCACACCGACGTGTGACTCGGTGGCGCCGACGGTGGCGAGCAGTGCCGGCCGGACGCCGGCCGCATCTTCACAGCACAGGTGGACGAGGGAGCGACTGCTCGGCCCAGATGGTCTTGCCGGTGCCGGTGTGCCGCGTGCCCCAACGCTCGGTGAGCTGGGCGACCATCATCAGGCCGCGGCCGCCCTCGTCGAAGATGCGGGCGCGACGCGCGTGCGGTGCGGTGCTGCTGGCGTCGGAGACCTCACAGATCAGCGTGCGGTCCTTGATGAGCCGCAGCTGGATGGGCAAGGCACCGTAGCGGATCGCGTTGGTCACCAGCTCGCTCACCGTGAGTTCGGTGACGAAGGCCAGCTCGTCCAGCTCCCACGCCTGGAGCTGCGCGGTCGTCCACGCACGGGCCTCGGCGACGACAGCCGGATCGGCGGGCAGGTCCCGGCAGGCGACATGCCTGGCGTCCAGAGTGCGGGTGCGGGCGATGAGCAGCGCGACATCGTCGGCGGGCCGCTCGTCGAGCAGCGCCTTCAGGACGGTGTCACAGAGAGTGTCGAGGTCCAGGGCGGCGCCTGGCGGGGAGACGGAGCCGGCGAGGGCCGTGCGCAGGGCGTTCAGGCCGGTGTCGATGTCGCGACCGCGGGCTTCGATCAGGCCGTCGGTGTACAGCGCGAGGAGACTTCCTGCGGGGAGCTCGGTTTCGACGGACTCGAACGGTAGCCCGCCCAGTCCCAGTGGCGGGCCGCTGGGCAGTTCGATGAAGTCCACGGTGCCGTCGGGGATCACCAGAGCGGGCCAGGGGTGGCCGGCGCCGGCGAGCGAGCACCTGCGGGAGATGGGGTCGTAGACGGCGTACAGGCAGGTGGCGCCGAGTTCTCCGGGTGGCGCGTCAGCGCACTCCTGTCCCGTGCCGACCCGGATGACGAGGTCGTCCAGATGCGCGAGCAGCTCGTCGGGGGCCAGATCGACGTCGGCGAGGGTGCGGACTGCCGTGCGCAGGCGCCCCATGGCGGCGGAGGCGTGGATGCCGTGGCCGACGACATCGCCGACGACCAGGGCGACCCGGGCTCCGGAGAGCGGGATCACGTCGAACCAGTCACCGCCGACACCGGCCTTCGAGCCTGCGGGCAGGTAGCGGCCCGCGACGTCGACGGCGGCCTGCTCGGGATTCTCCTGTGGCAGCAGGCTGTGCTGGAGGGTGAGGGCGGTGGTGCGCTCGCGGGTGTAGCGGCGGGCGTTGTCGATGCAGACCGCTGCGCGTGCTGCCAGTTCCTCGGCGATCTCCAGGTCGTCCTGCCCGTAGGGTGCGGCGGACGCGGCCAGACGGGTGAACAGGACGACGCCGAGGTTCACGCCGCGGGCCCGCAGCGGAACGGCGAGCAGCGAGTGCGGGCGGTGTCGGCGTATCCAGGCCGCCCGGTCAGGGTCATGGGCGAGCCAGTGGGTGATCTCGGCGTCGGTGATCCGGTGGACGATACCGCGGCCGCCGGCCAGGCAGCGGGCATGCGGTGAGGACTCCGGATAGCCGGCCGGCTCGCCGGCCGCGACGACACCCGGCACGTCGGAGCGGACGGCGACCCGGCGCAGGACCAGGCGCCCGCCGGTACGGATCGGTGCCGGCTCATCCCCTTGCAGCACGGCGTCGAGCAGATCCACCGAGACGAAGTCCGCACAGGCGGGCACGGCCACGTCGGCCAGCTCCTGGGCGGTGCGGGCCACATCCAGGCTGCTGCCGATGCGCCTGCTGGCCTCGTCGAGCAGCGCCAGACTTCTCCGGGCCGACGCCTGCTCGGAGAAGTCGAGCACGGTCTGCTGCACGGCGTGCACCCGTCCCGCCGGGTCCTTGAGCGGGGCGAGGTGGACGATCCAGGCGTGCGGGAAAGCCTCTCCCGGCACCTGCACGCGGTTCTCGATCCGCTCCGGCCGACCCGTCGCCGCCACGCGCTCGACACTGCGCTGCGGGACCTCGAACAGGGGGTCCGGCATGTGCTCCGTGATCCGAAGCCCGCGAAGCTGCTCCTCCGTGGCCGCGAGCTGCCGCACCATTTCCGCGTTGACGCGCAGGAACCTGCCCTCGGTGTCGTAGATCGCCTGGGCGAACGGGGACTGGTCGAACGCCCAGTGGACCATCGGGTCGCTGTCGCGGTCGTCCCCCTGCCCCAGCGGGGCGGCCTCGAACAGCCAGCTGACCCGCCCGTCACCGGCGGGCAGCGGACGCACACACAGTCGGCATTCCACCGGGCCGCCGTCGCGGTGGCGCAGAACCACCCGGCCGACCCACTGCTCCTGCCGTGCCAGCCGCTCGCGAGCCACCTGCGGAAGCGGCGACGCGAGCAGATCCGCTGCAGGTCGGCCCGCAGCGTCGGACGCGGAGTACCCGAGCAGCCGCTGCGCGCCGGGGCTCCAGCCCGTCAGTACTCCGTCCGGAGTCGCGATCGCCATGGCCACACCCGTGATGAGGGGGCCGCTGGGCCGGCTGTCGCCCGCCGCTGGTGTGTCCATGGCGATCATCTCGCTTCGCGCGTCCGCTGACTCAAGGATTCCTCGGGCACGGCACAAGTTCACCTCGGGCCGCGCGAGCAGGCCGCCCTCGGTCGCCGCCACGGCAGGCTTCCGGAGCGCGCCGCGCAGCTGACTCGCCGCCTTCGGCGCGTGCGCGGACGACAATCGCGGTCGGACGGAGCCTGGGCGCTACCGGGCAGTCGTGCGGCGGCTGAGCGCCGCATCGACGATCTGCTCGGCCGAGGCTTTCGCAGTTCGGCAGGGGATGAACCGGCCGACCTCGCCTCGCCGCAGTTGCGAGACGGCACCATCGAGGCAGCCTCGCGTTCCCCGAAGCAGGGGCGGCCACCATCACCGGTCCTACGCGCGATCCGCGAACCAGGAGCTCGGACCCACGATCGTCCCCACCGGGTGGCCCGATCCGGTCGCCGGAGTGTGTAGGTTGGCTGCCCGCCGCCGCTCGACCGGCCGCGCTCCCCTCACCCGCAGCCCTCAGGAGGCCCGCCATGCCCGTATTCCCACGTTTCCCCGTCGGCGCCCGCCCGGGCGCGCAACCGGCCGACGCCGCAGCCGTGTGGCAGGTGATCACCGCCATGTACGAGGCCTACGCGGCCGGCGACCGCCCCCGGATCGACGCCTGCCTCGACCCGGAGGCCACCGTCTGGGACTCCGGAACCGCCGAGCTGCTCCTCGGGAAGCCGGACCTGGACCGGGTGCGGGAGGCCCGCCCGGCTGCGGGCGACGGGCCGGTGGAAACCGGGCTGGAGCCGTACGGACAGGTCGTGGACGTCTTCGGTGACATCGCGGTGCTGCGCTTCTGGCTGCGGGTGGACTTCGCACCCGACCCGGACGCCGGAGAACTGCGCCCCGAGCTGGTCCGCAACACTGCCGTCCTGCGGCGTGGCGGGGGCGCTGCGTGGCGCATCGTCCACCTGCACGAGGACGTGCAGCAGCCGGGCGGGGTCCCGACCGGGGAGCACTGAACCAGGCACGGCGCACTGTCGCGGTCCTGCGCCAGTGCGCCACGCACAGCCCTGCCCGGAGGACCCGGGCTAGCGTCCTCGGCGATCCCTTGGAGAAAGCCGGGAGGCGGCATGACGTATCGAGTGGCCATGGACATCGGTGGGACGTTCACCGATGTCGTCGCCTATGACGAGGACAGCGGTACCTTCTTCGCGGCCAAGGCGCCGACGACGCCGGGAGACCTGGCCGAGGGGGTCTTCGCCTCGCTGGGCCGGGCGGTGGACTCGCCCGGCGACATCTCCTTCTTCGTGCACGGCACGACGCAGGGCCTCAACGCCCTGCTGGAGCGCAAGGGCGCCCGCGTCCTTCTGGTCACGTCGGCCGGCATGCGGGACGTCTACCACATCGCCCGGGGCAACCGGGACCGGATGTTCGACCTGCACTACCGCAAGCCGAAGCCACTGGTCGACCGCTGCGACACGGTGGAGGCCGGCGGCCGCCTGGACTGGCGCGGCGCCGAGCTCGAACCGCTCGACGAGGACGCCGTACGGGCCGCCGCCCGGCGCGCGAAGGACGAGGGCTTCGACGCGGTCGCCGTCTCGTTCCTCTTCTCGTACGTCAACCCGGACCACGAGCTGCTGGCGGCGAAGATCCTCGAGCAGGAGCTCGGCGAGGACGTCGTCGTGGTGCTGTCGCACCAGGTGGCCGGCGAATGGCGCGAGTACGAGCGGACGTCCTCGGCCGTCCTGGAGGCCTACACCGGCCCGGTCGTGCGCCGGTACCTGAGCCGGATCGAGGGGCGGTTCGCCGAGCACGGCCTGACCGTCCCGGTCCAGGTGATGCAGTCCTCCGGCGGCATCGTGAACGCGGCGCACGCCCGCCGCCACCCGCTCCAGACGCTGCTGTCCGGGCCGGTCGGCGGCACCATGGGCGGGGCCGCGGCCACGGGCCTGCTGGGCCGTCCCAACGCGATCTGCGTGGACATGGGCGGCACCTCCTTCGACGTCTCGCTGGTCCTCAACGGCCGCCCCGACGTCTCCAACGAGGGCTCGGCGGACGGCTTTCCGGTCCTCATGCCGCTGGTCAACCTGCACACCATCGGCGCCGGCGGCGGCTCCCTCGCCTACGCGGAGGCCGGCGGGCTGCGCGTCGGCCCGGAGTCGGCCGGTGCCGTGCCCGGGCCCGCCTGCTACGGCCGCGGCGGCACCCGGGCCACGGTCACCGACGCCAACGCGGTGCTCGGCCGGGTCGATCCGGAGTGGTTCGCCGGCGGCCACATGACGCTCGACGTCGCCGCGGCCCGCCAGGCCGTCGGCACCCTCGCCGACGAACTCGGCCTGGACCCGCTGGAACTGGCGGGCGGCATCTGCGACGTCGCGAACGCCAAGATGGCCCAGGCGATCCGCACCCTCACCGTCGAACACGGCCTGGAACCCCGGGAGTTCGTCCTGCTGGCGTTCGGCGGGGCGGGCCCGATGCACGCCGTCGAGATCGCCCGTGAGCTCGGCATCCGCGAGGTCGTCGTGCCGCGTTTCCCCGGGGCGTTCTCCGCCTGGGGCATGCTCGGCACCGAGGTCCGCCGTGACCTGACCCGGCAGTTCTTCACCTCGGGCGCCGACCTCGACGGCGAGGCCATGGCCCGCACGCTGGCCGCCCTGGAGGACGAGGCACTGGGCGAACTCGCCGAGCAGGGCGTCCCCGTGGAGCGGCGGCGCGTCGAGCACGTCGTCGACATGCGGTACGCGGGCCAGGACTACACCCTCGCCGTGCCCCTGCTGTTCGCCGCCGAGCCGGCCGCCGACGACTTCCTCGCCACCGCCGCCGCGCGCTTCGCCCAGCTGCACGAACGCCGCTACGGGCACGCCACGCCCGAGGCACCGGTCGAGTTCGTCACCCTGCGCAGCACCGCGCTTGGAGCGCTGCCCGAGATCGCGGCCGTGCCGTACAACGCCGACGAGAACGCCTCCGACACCGTGCAGCGGCGTCAGGTCGTCTTCGCCGGCCGACCGCACGACACCGCGGTCCTGCGCCGCGAGCGGCTGGTGCCCGGACAGCGCGTCGACGGACCCGCCGTCATCGTGGAGGCCACCTCCACCACCGTCGTCCCGCCCGACTCGTCGGTCACCGTCGACGAGAACGGCTTCCTCGTCATCGAGGTCGGAATCAAGGTTGGAGTTTCGGCATGACGGCCACCGGCACCCGGGCGATCGACCCGGTCACCACCGAGATCATCCGCTGCGCGCTGCTGCAGGCCGCGGAGGACATGAACACCACGCTCATCCGGTCGTCCTACACGCCCACCATCTACGAGGCGAAGGACTGCGCGGTCGCTCTGCTCGACCGGGACCACAACGTGCTCGGCCAGTCCTCGGGCCTGCCGATCTTCCTGGGCAACCTGGAGGTGTGCACCCGGGCCACCGAGGAGATGTACGGCGCACAGGTCTGGCGTCCCGGTGACGTCTGGGTCCTCAACGACTCGTACATCGGCGGCACCCACCTCAACGACGTCACCGTATACGCCCCGATCTTCAGCGAGGACACCGGCGGCGAGCTGATCGGCTTCGCCGCCTCGCGGGCGCACTGGATCGACATGGGCTCCAAGGACCCCGGCGGTTCGATGGACTCCACGTCCATCTACCAGGAGGGCCTGCGGATGGGCCCCCTGAAGATCTACGAGAACGGCGAGCCCTGCGAGCAGGCGCACTCGCTGATCGCCCGCAACGTCCGCTTCCCGCAGCCGACGCTCGGCGACATGCGCGCCCAGGTCGCCTGCGCCCGCACCGGCGCCCGCCGGTTCGCCGAGATCGTCCGCCGCTGGGGGCTGGAGACCGTCCTCGCCGCGCGGGACTCGATCTTCACCCAGACCGAGCAGCTGGAGCGCGAGCAGATCGCCGCCATCCCGGACGGCGTCTACGAGGCGACCGGCCACCTGGACAACGACGGCATCGACCTCGACACCCCGCTGCACGTCACCGTGCGCGTCGAGATCTCCGGCGACCGGATGACGATGGACGTCACCGACTGTGCCGACCAGGCCACCGGCCCCGTCAACTGCGGCGCGGCCCAGACCGTCGCCGCCTGCCGGGTCGGCTACAAGCTGCTGGTCAGCGGCGACGTCCCGCTCAACGGGGGATCGTTCAGGCCGCTCGACGTGGTCACCCGGCCGGGTTCGATGCTCGCCGCCGTCGAGCCGGCGGCCTGTCAGTACTACTACTCCCACCTCGGGCTGGTCATCGACCTGGTCGTCAAGGCGCTCGCGCCCGCGGTGCCCGCCCGGGCGGCCGCCGCCAGCTACGGCGACTCGATGATCGTGCAGTTCACCGGGACCGACCCGCGCAACGGCCGGCTCTTCGTCTCCCAGGAGGCCACCGTCGGCGGCTGGGGCGCCTGGCAGACCGACGACGGCGAGTCCTGCCTGATCAACAACGTCAACGGCTCCCTGCGGGACATGCCCGTCGAGGTGTTGGAGACCCTCTTCCCGGTGCGCGTCACCGAGTACGCCGTCCGCCCCGACTCCGGCGGCGCGGGCCGCACCCGCGGCGGCAACGGCGTGGTGCGCGAGTACCGCTTCGAGGCCGACCAGAACCTGTCCCTGTGGTGGGAGCGTTCGGTCACCCCCGCCTGGGGCGTCTTCGGCGGCGGCGAGGGCGCCCCGCCGAACGTCGTCCTCAATCCCGGCCGGGACGACGAGCGTGAACTGCTCAAGGTCAACGCGCTGGCGGTGCGCCGGGGCGACGTGCTGCGCTGTGAGAGCGGCGGAGGCGGCGGGTTCGGCCCGGTCGCCGAGCGCCCCGCCGACGCCGTACGGGAAGACCTCCGGCAGGGCCTGCTCACCCGCGAACGGGCGGCGGCCGCCTACGGCGTCGATGCCTGACGGATTGCCCCACCACCCCTGATCCGGGCCCGGTTGCCAAGTCCCCCTGCACGGCGACCGGGCCCACTCCCTCGTCTTCCCCGCCGCGTCCCCACGCGCCGGCCGGGGAAGACGAGGGTTTTCCCGCTGTGCCGTCCCGGTGTCGACCCGTCCGGTCTCACTCGGATCCCATGAGCAGGACGCGGCAGGCGAGGTGCAGCGGAAGGCGCTGGGCCGGGTCGTCGGGGTCGAAGCCGAGCGCGCGGATGCGCTCCAGGCGGGCGGAGACCGTGTTCCGGTGAACGCCTAGGATCTCCGCCGCCTCCGACGGGGCCGCGCCCTGGTCCAGCACGACGGCCAGGGTGCGCAGCAGTGCTCCGTCCCGGTCCGCGCGGAGCAGTGGCGCCAGTACCACCTCGGCGGGGCGCCGCAGAGCCGCCGTGGGGAGCGCGGACAGGAGCTGGGCCGGCCCCATGCGGTCGGCCCGGACCACAGAGCCGGGCACGGCGGCAACCGCCGCAGCGGCCCGGGCGTCGGCCAGTGCCGCGCCGAGGGTGTCGGGGCCGGTGGCCGGGCCGGCTACCCCGCCGGCAACCGGAAGGCGGTCGGCGATGGCCCGGACGGCCGCGAGCAGCTGTGTCTCGCCCTGCCGCAGCCACACCTCCGGGCCCGCGTCCGGGAGGTCGGCCGCCGCGGACCGCCAGGACACCCAGCCGTCCTCGTGGGCGACGAGCGGCCCGCCGACGCCGTACTTGGCCCACAGCGCGCGCAGCGCCGGTCCTGGTTCGGTCCCGGTGCCCGGGTCCGCGGCCAGCCGCAGAGCGAACGCGACCATCGGGCCGGACAGCGGCCAGCCGAGCGCCGCCGCTTCGGTGCGGATCCGCTCGCGGGCTTCTTCGCCCTGCTCCGGGGAACCGTGCGTCAGGCGCTCCAGCAGCAGTTCGCTCCGTCGGGCCAGCTGTTCCTCGCCGAGGCGGCGGGTGGCGGACCAGGCGGTCAGTGCGGGGACCGCCAGCCGCAGCACCGTCTCGACCGTCACCTCCCAGCCCGCTTCCTTCGAACGGGAGTCCGCGACGAGCGCCACCAGCGGCCGTCCGTCGGGCCCCGGCACCTCCAGCCGTACCGCGTCCGCGGAGGCGAGCGCGGCCCGCCGACCGGTCAGCATCCCGCCCATCGGATCCGTGAGCGCCACGGACGTGGCGGGCAGCACCGCGTGCAGCGCCGCCAGCACGCGTTCGGCGTGCGGCCCGGCGTCGGCGAGCCGCTGGGCGGCCTGTGCCAGCAGCGCGGTCCGGCCGGCGTCGGGCCGGGACACCGCAGAGGCGATCCGTACCGCGCCCTCCAGTGCGTCCTCGCGGATCAGCAGCAGCGGCACCCCGAGCCGGTCCGCGAGGGCTCCCGATGGATGTGCGGCCACCGCCGCCTCGGGTACGACGACGCAGGCGGCCGCGTGCTCCCAGGCCTTGCGCAGGGCCATCTCCACGACCCATCCGGTCCGGGCGAGGGTGTCGGTGAGGACGGCCGCGGTGTGCGGGCGCAGGTCGTCGAGAGCTTCCCGTCGGTCGACGATGCGCACGTCCAGGACCTCGCCGTCGCGTCCCGCCGCACCGAGGATGCGGATTCCGGGCAGCGGGCCGTACTGCACCAACTCCGCGACGGTCATGGGCGCGGGCAGGTCGGGGCGTCTCACCACGGGGTCTCCTCCGGTCCTTCGGTGTCCGCGTCCAGAGAGGTGTCCAGCAGGATGAGCCCGCCGGCGGCGGCCAGTCGGCGGCCCTGCGTGGAGTGCCAGGCGGGTGCGGCGGGGATCACGACGATCTCCACCTCGATGCCGGGCACGGCACGTTCGACGTCCAGCACGCGCTGGTCGGCCGCCGACAGCATCAGGATCTGGTCGGGCGCGGCCGCGACTGGTGCTCCGTCGGCGAGGACCAGCAGGATCTCGTTGTGCGCCTCCAGCCGGAACCGACGGTGCAGGCCCTCGGTCTCGGAGACGACCACGCTGGTCGGGCGGGACGGCAGCGGCGCGCCCCCAGCGGTGCCCGGTCCCGGCGAGGCGGGGTGCTCGACGGCGGCGATCCGCCCGATGCCCAGCCTGCGGGGTCGTGGCTGCCAGGGAGCGAAAGGGTCGCCCTGGGATGGACGCCCCGCCGCCAGAGCCCGGCTCACGGTGCCCGGGACCACGGCGGCGGCCAGCCGCTCACCATCCATGGCGTAGCAGGCGGCGACGGCCCAGCCCCCGGCCGCGAGGACCAGCGGCCGTACCAGTTCCTCCACGCGGCTGCCGGCCGCTTCCACGACGACCACATCGCCGGCGGGCGTGGCCAGGGCGACCGGTGCGACATCGATCCCGGCGATCGTGAATGTCGTCTGCTCCAGCAGCGGGAGCACTCGTCCGCAGCCGTCCCCGTCCACGAGTGGCAGCCCGCACGACGCCGCCGTGACGACGGAGAGCAGGGCGTTCTCAGCCGCGGTGTTGAGCGCGACGACGGCGTCTGCCGTCCGGCCCAGGCGCCGTTCCAGCGCCCGTACGGCCCGGCGGGGCTCCTCTCCGGTGGGCAGGTACTCGGCGAGCGCCGCCGAGGATCCGAGCAGGCTGACGGTCACGCACATCCGTCCGGCGCCCAGCGCCCCGGCCCCGATCAGCGGCACCGGCCCGTGCGCGCCGATCGCGGCCCGCGCCCAGTCGAGGCTCGCCCGGTGCGAGGAGTGCTCGGCGCCCGCGGCGAGCACCAGCGCCCCCTTCGCGAGGTCCTCCAGCCGTGCGGCGTCCAGCACAGTCCTCACCCCGGACGTCATGGGCGCCGGTCCGACGGCTGCGGGAGCGGGCAGGTGTCTGCCGCCGGGCGGCTGCCGGAGGGCGGCCGCCGGTACGACAGGACGAGCCGTCGACGGCTGCTCACGACCGCAGTCCTGTGGGGCTGCCGAGGGCGCGGGCGCGGATGCGGTGCACCCCCTCCGGGAGGTACGAGACCGGGGTGTGCGTGGCGAAGGCGATACGGGCGGTGTCCGGGGCGGCGCCGGCGGCTACGACCCGGGCCAGGGCCTGGTCACCGGCGAGGCCGAGGAGGCGATCGAGTTCCGCACTGCCGCCGGCGACAGCGACCTGGTCGACCTCGGCGACGATCTCGGAGCGGGCGGCTCCGTACGCGGCGGCTGCGATCGCGGCCGCCGGATCCGGGGTGCGGACCGGCACGAGCCCGGGCTCGCCGCCCACCGCGAGCAGCACACCACCAGGGGCCCGCTGCTGGACCCGGGCCACCAGAACGGCGACCTGGCCTGCACCGGTCGGCGCCAGGTCAGCACGGGGAAGGACGTCGGCGCGGATCCGGTCCAGGTCCAGGTCGACACCGCCGAGGCCGGGGCCGACATCGGAGCGTTCCACCTCTCCGTCGGTGACGCTCACGCACCGGAATTCCGCCGCACCGGCGTCCACGACCACGACGCGTTCCGCCCCAGCCGCGAGCGCGGCGCCCCGCGCGGCGCTCGCGGTGGTGGAGGCGGTGGCGAGGATCGGGTAGCGGCGGAAGTACGCGGCGCAGACCAGTCCGCCGGTGTTGCGGGCCAGGTGCAGCGGCGCCCGGACGCCGCTGGCTCGCAGGGCGCGTTCGGCCGTGTCGGTCAGGCGCACGGCCCACGGCTGCAGTGCGGCGTTGAGGACGGCGGTGTTCTCGCGTTCCCTCAGCCCCGATCGGCCGATCTCGTGCGACAGGGTGATCTCCGCGCCGGGCACCGCGTCCGCGATGGCCTCGGCGGCGGCGATTTCCGGGTCGGGCCGGGTGAGCGCGCCGGCCGCCGCGACGGCGAAGGCGGCGACGCCCTCGGTGGCGGCCCGCCGCGCGAAGTCGGTGACGGCCGCCCGGTCGAGCGGGGCGAGCGGCCGCCCGGTCAGCGCGGAGCCACCGTGCACGACCCTCTTGAGCGGCCCGACGGCGCGGGCGGCCCGCTCGGGCCAGCCCGCGAGCGGCCCGAGGGCCGGATGACAGGCCGGGGAGATCCGCAGGACGGCCACCGGCCGAAGCCGCAGCAGCCCCCGCTCCAGATCGGTGGTGAGGCCGACGGTGTCGACCTCACCGGTCCGGTCCTCGGGCAGCGCGGCGAGCACCGCGCGCAGGCAGTCCCCGAGGCCGGGGACGCTGTCCACCACCGCGCGGGCCACGGTGGACCCGCCCGGCTCGACCAGCACGGCGACGGTGGTGGCGCGCCCCACGTCCACTCCCAGTCTCACGCGCACGATCCTGTCACCGTCTGTCCCGGTATGTCACTCCAGATCCCGGCCTTCGGTCTCCGGCAGCGGCACGGCCACGACGAGCGCCACGACCAGGAACGCGGTGATGAACAGCACCGTTGACGAGAACCCGGTCGCCCGAGCCAGCAGGTAGCCGACCACCGACGGTGCGACCGAGGTGGAGATCAGCTGAGCCGCGGTCGCCCAGGAGTAGCCGGTGCCACGCAGCGCGGTCGGGTAGAACTCGCCGTTCCAGGTGTTCCAAACGCCCCACGCGCCGAGGCTGAAGAACGACAGCGCGAAGTTGGCGACGTACAGCTCGGTGAGGCTGCCCGAGTAGGCGAACAGCACCCCGCTGACGGCGGCCGCCGCCACGTAGGGCAGGAAGACCTTCTTACGGCCGAAACGCCCGGTCAGGTACGACGCCGAGACGTACCCGGGGATCATGAAGAGCGCGCTCAGTGCCACGAAGCCGAGGCTGCTGGACATGCTCAGCCCCTTCTCCATGAGCAGCGTGGGCAGCCAGGTCTGCAGACCCCAGTAGCCCCAGTTGAAGGCGAAGTTCACGATCAGCATGAGCACGGTGACGCGCAGCAGCCGGCCGCGAAGCAGTGCCAGCGGGTTGCCGGCCTGCTCAGGCTCGACGACGGTGAACGTGGTGCCCTCGGGGACCTCGGCGCCGAGCTCGACGAGCACTGCTCGGGCTTCGGCGTGCCGGCCGCGGGCCGCCAGCCAGTAGGGGGACTCGGGCACCCAGGCCCGGATCGCGAACACCCACAGGGCTGCCAGCGCGCTGGCCATGGTCACGACGTGCCAGCCCATCCCGGACAGTGCCTGCGTGACCCCCACGGCGGCGAGCACGCCGATCGGCCAGCCGATCGAAAGGTAGACCGCCGCCCGGCCGCGCATCCGAGCCGGGAGCAGTTCGAGGAAGTAGGGAAAGGTGACGGTGTAGATCCCGGCCAGGGCCATCCCGGACAGCACCCGGGTGATCATCAGCGTGGTGAAGTTCGGCGAGAACGCGCTCGCCAGCGCCACGGCACCGTACGAACCGAGGCTCCACAGGCACACGGCCCGCCGCCCCATGCGGTCGGCCACCGGCCCCCAGACCAGCGAGCCGGGAATCATGCCGAGGGCCACGGCCGACAGGACCCACCCGATCCGGCCGGCGTCGATGTGGAAGGCATCGCCCAGATCGGACGAGACGTAGACCAGGGCGAGCTGTTCCCACGATTCGATGACGAAGGCCATGAACAGGGCCAGGGCGATCATCACGTGGGCCCGCCCGAACGGCATGCGTTCGAAGTAGGCGCCCACGGGCTGGGCGCCGCCAGTCCCATCCGAGACTCCGGCGACTCCGGACTGTACTGAGACTGCGCTCATCGGCTGCCCTCCTGGCACTGGTACCGACAGGCACACCGTCGGACGCGGTGTGAATGCGAGGCACCATAAACAGGGCACCGCAGCCGCAACCGTGCTCCGGGCACAGCCGCGGGGATCCCGGGTGTGCGCACAGCACGGGCGGCTGGCACCGGGCCGCGGCCCGGCACACTCGGGGCACAGCCGCCGACCAGCGCTTCCGGTTCACGCACTAGGTGCGACTCCAACGGGCCGGCGAGCATTCCGGCCGCCGACCGTCAGGACGTCCCACCCACCCCAGCGGGCCTTACAACGAACCCGGCCCCGGTGAATCCCGACATCGCCTTCTCGAGGGGGAACAAGCCCAGCGTCGGTCACTCGCACGGTCGCTTGCGGTCCGCGGCCAGTGATTCCGCCGCCGTGCGGGCGAGCTCGGCGAAGAACTCCGCCAGGAGTTGCGGCACCTCGGGGCGCAGGCGGTAGTAGGTGAAGCGGCCGTGCGGCTCGGGCTCCACGATGCCGGCCTCGCGCAGCACCCGCAGGTGGTTGGACAGCGCGGTCTGCCGTGCGCCCGTCTCCTCGATCAGGTGGTTGGTGCACAGGGCCGCCTGCGCGAGCAGCGTCACGATGCGCAGGCGCAGAGGTTCACCGAGCACTCGAATGAGGTCGCCCTGCGTCAGCGTCGCCTTCTCGGCACCTGGTGTCAGCATGCCTCGATTATCACACATCACTCCAGCCTGATACCACTCTTGCGTGATATCACTGTGCCGTGATACGTTTTGGGTGTTCCGGTCGCCCCCACTCCAAGAATCGGCCGGACACCCGCAACACGGCCCCGCATCGACGCGGCCCGGGCCGTGGCAGCCAGGCAGCCTGACCCGAACATCGCGGTCAGCCGTGGCGCAGGGAATCGTCGCCGCGACCGATCAGGAGGCCATCGCCTTGAGCACCCCCATCCGTGACGTGATCATCATCGGTTCCGGCCCGGCCGGCTACACGGCTGCGCTCTACACCGCCCGAGCCTCCCTCAAGCCGTTGGTCTTCGAGGGTGCCGTCACCGCCGGTGGCGCGCTGATGAACACCACCGAGGTCGAGAACTTCCCGGGCTTCCGGGACGGCATCATGGGCCCCGAGCTGATGGACAACATGCGGGCGCAGGCCGAGCGCTTCGGCGCCGAGCTGATCCCCGACGACATCGTCGCGGTCGACCTCACCGATGACATCAAGACCGTCACCGACTCCGAGGGCAACGTCCACCGGGCCCGCGCCGTGATCGTCACCACCGGCTCGCAGCACCGCAAGCTCGGCCTGCCGAACGAGGACGCGCTGTCCGGGCGCGGTGTCTCCTGGTGCGCCACCTGCGACGGCTTCTTCTTCCGCGACCAGGACATCGCGGTGGTCGGCGGCGGCGACACCGCCCTGGAGGAGGCCACCTTCCTCTCGCGCTTCGCCCGCAGCGTCACGATCGTCCACCGCCGCGACAGCCTGCGCGCCTCCAAGGCGATGCAGGAGCGCGCCTTCGCCGACGAGAAGATCCGCTTCGAGTGGAACAGCGCCGTCGAGGCGATCCACGGCGACCCGAAGCTGACCGGCGTCACCCTGCGCGACACCACCACCGGCGAGCTGCGCGAGCTGCCCGTCACCGGCCTGTTCATCGCGATCGGCCACGACCCGCGCACCGAGCTGTTCAAGGGCCAGCTGGAGCTCGACGCCGAGGGCTACCTCAAGGTCGAGGCCCCCTCCACCCGCACCAACATCCCGGGTGTCTTCGGCGCCGGCGACGTCGTCGACCACACCTACCGCCAGGCCATCACCGCCGCCGGCACCGGCGCCTCCGCCGCCCTGGACGCCGAGCGCTACCTCGCCGCCCTGGACGACCTGGAGGCCCGGGCCGCCGCCATCGTCGCCGCCGCAGTCTGACCAGCCCCCACCCCCACTCACCCCGAACCACCAACAGATCAAGGACGTCTCCCATGGCCGGCGCCACCATCACCGCAACCGACAGCAACTTCGAGGAGCTCGTGTTCCAGAGCGACAAGCCCGTCCTGGTCGACTTCTGGGCCACCTGGTGCCCCCCGTGCCGGATGATCGCCCCCACCCTGGACCAGATCGCCGCCGAGCACGCCGACCGCCTGACGGTCGTGAAGGTCGACATCGACAAGAACCCCGCCCTCGCCACCCAGTACGGGATCATGTCCATCCCGACCCTGAAGGTCTTCACCGGCGGCAAGCCCGTCAAGACCATCGTCGGCGCCCTGCCGAAGGACCAGCTCAAGCGGAACCTCGCCGACTTCATCGGCTGACCGCGCGGTACGCGGGGCCGGGCCGCACCAAGCCCGGCCCCAACCACCCCCAGGCCCACACCGGCCCGCACACCCCCACGTCAAGCAAGAACCCCGGAGAGGACACGAGGGCGAGGATGCGCATCGAGATCTGGGCGGACGTGGTCTGCCCCTGGGCCTACATCGGCAGACGCCGGCTGGAGGCGGCCCTCGCCGGTCCGACGCTGTCGGCCCGGGACATCGAGGTCGTCTGGCGCCCGTACCTGATCGACCCGACCGCCCCGGCCCGGGCCGTCCCGATGGACCCCGCCCAACGCGACCCGATGGTCGACGACGCCGCAGGCCGATGCGCGGTGGACCCGCCGACCACGCAGGGCCGACGGACCGCAGACGACCGGGTGCCCGTCTCCCGAATTGCAGCCGCAGAAGGACTGGGACCGAACTGGGGCGCGGCATGGCGCTCCAGCAGCCACGACGCCCACCGCCTCCTCGCCCTCGCCCACGAGCACGGCGGCAGCACACTGCAGCACACCGTGGCCGAACACCTGATGCGGGCACACTTCGTCGAGGGCCACGACATCAGCGCGCCCGACACGCTCCGAACCATCGCGGCCACCGCCGGATTCGCCGAAGCCAGCGCGCTGCTCGACACCGACGCAGCCGACCGCACCGTCCGGGAGCTCCGCCTGATCGGCAAGGCCCGGGGCATCAGGACCTCCCCGACGATCGTCGTCGGAGACCGGGCCCTGGCCGGCGCCCAACCACCCGACGTCATCGCCGACTTCCTCGCCACCGCAGGCCCCGAACGCGATGTCCCCGAAGAGGTCGAGCGCCTGCGGTACGCCGAATCCCTCCTGGAACTGCGCGACCCGCTCGGAGCACTCACCCTGCTCCGACCGCTGCTCGACAACCACGGCGACGACCTCAACGTACGTCACCTCGCCGCCCGCGCCTACTTCACCTCCGCCCAACTCGGCCGCGCCCGGCAGACCCTGGAACAGCTGGTCACCGACCTGCCGGACGACTCCTACCTCCGGCTCATGCTCGGCCGCACCCTCCAGCGCCTGGGCCTGCACGAGCAGGCCGCACCGCACCTGAAGATCGCCTCCGCCATGACACCCGAGTTCGCCTGACCGACAGGACCCGATCGGCGGCAGCCCCACTGCGGCGCCTCGCGGGCCAGGCCGCCGAACGAGACCAGCAGCGCAGCCGCGAGCGGCTCGCCGACCTCACGCGCACCAGTACCGCAGACAAGTCGGACGCCCGATATCCGAACGACGGTTCATTGCTCAGCGTTCAGTAAACCCTGCACGATTTGCACGAGATCACTGACGTCCGACGGGAGACTCCTCACCGCACACGCCCGCCGGATGGGAGCGGAGGTCAGCTGTCGCTGCGGTAGTGGTCCATCGAGACCTTCACCGGGCCGTTGCCGGTCACGGAGATGACCCGCACGATCGCGATGGCGTGGGTGCTTCTCGATCGCACGCAGAAGGCTCGTCCGGCTGGCAGCTCGCTGAAGTCGAGGGCCGTCGCCGGCTGCCGGTCGATGGCTGTCGAGCAGTCGGCCGGGGTCGGCCGCCCGTTGGGGGTGATGGCGGCGTCGCTTCCCGTCGGGATCAGGAACTCGTTGGCGTTGTGCCCCACGGACCACTGGGTGGACTGCGCGGGGATCAGCTTGCCGGTCTCGATGTCGAAGTCGTAGGAGTCGTCGGGTGCGGTCAGGACCGTGCCGGTGTACGCCGCGGTGTACGTGGCCGGGCTCGCCGGGTCGGTCGTCGTCGGACCCTCGGCCGCCGGCGCCGGTGTGTCCGGGCCGGTGTCACCGGCCGTCGGGCTGTCGCCGGCCGATCCCGTGGCTGCGAGGATCCGGTCGAGCTTGTCGGACAGGAGCACGCCGCCGACCGTGCCGCCGATTACCACCGCCAGTGCCGTCAGCAGCAGTACCGTCTTCCAGGTCATGCCCTTGCGGCAGGGCTTGCCCACCGCGGGTACCGCGGGAGCGACTACCGTCGGCAGTGGGGGCGGAAGCAGAGCGGTCTGCACCTCGGGCAGGGACTGCGCGGCGCCGTAGGAGCGGGGCGCGGCCTGGACGACGACGTCGGGGGAGAACGCGGTGGGCAAGTCCTGCGGCGGGTCGGAGCGGCGGGTGATGTCGGTGCTGATCCGAGTGGGCAGCCAGCCGTCGGCGAAGCGCAGCCCGCCGCCCGCAGCGGGGTGGTTGCGGGCGGCCTCGATGATCTCGGCGGGTGTGGGCCGGTCTTCGGGCTGCTTGGCCAGGCAGCGCAGCAGCAGCGCGTGCAGGTCGTCCGGGACGTGGCCGAGGTCCGGCTGCTCGTTCACCACCCGGTAGAGCACCGTGGTCTCCGGTCCCTCGCCGAACGGCTGGGTGCCGCCGGCGGTGTACGCCGCCAGCGAGCCCAGTGCGAAGACGTCCGTCGCGGGCGTGGCCGGCCGGCCCAGGGCCTGTTCGGGCGCCATGAAGGCGGGCGAGCCGATCCGGAAACCGGTGCCGGTCAGCGCGACGGCGTCGGCCGCGCGGGCGATGCCGAAGTCGATCACGCGCGGACCGTCGGCCGCGATCAGCACGTTGGCGGGCTTGAGATCCCGGTGCACCACTGCGGCGCCGTGGATCGCCTGCAGCGCCTCCGCGATCCCGCCCATCAGCAGCAGGACCGTGCGCACCGGTAGCACGCCGTGTTCCCGGACCACCTGTTGCAGCGACGGGCCCGGAACGTACGCGGTGGCCAGCCAGGGCACGTCGGCGTCCGCGCCGGAGTCGATCACCTGGGCGGTGTACAGCCCGTGGATCCGCCGGGCGTTGGCGACCTCCTGGGCGAAGCGCCACCGGAACTCCGTGTCCTGCGCGAACTCCGGCCGCACCGTCTTGAGTGCCACCGGCCGGCCGCCGGGCGTGTAGGACAGGTAGACCCGCCCCATGCCGCCTGCTCCGAGCCGGGCGTGCAGCCGGTAGCCGCCCACTTCACCCGGGTCGTCGGGTTGCAGGGGCTGGAAGAGCGTTGACGCGGGCAAGGAGTCCGGGGACATGTCGACGGGCATGTGGAAGGTCTCCGATGGTGCGAGCGGTGAGCGGGGGCGAGGGCGGCGCGAGGGAGTCGCGGCCGTTCAGCAGGTCGTCCCGCTCGGAACCGGCTTGAGGTCGATGAGGTAGGCGTCCACGGCATTGGTGACGCAGGCGTTGCCGCGGCCGTAGGCGGTGTGGCCGGACCCCTTGAAGGTGAGCAGCATGCCGCCGGGCAGTTGGGCGGCGAGGCCCTGCGACCACTGGTAGGGCGTGGCCGGGTCGCCGGTGGTACCGACGACCAGGACCGGGGGCAGGCCTTCGGCGTTCACGCGGTGCGGCTGCTGCTGTCCGGCGGGCCAGTCCTTGCAGGTGAGTTCTGCGAGCACGGCGGAGGTGCCGAAGACTCCGGCCTCCTGGTCGGCGCGCTCCAGCAGGTCCCAGTAGGGCTGCGGGTCCCTCGGGTGCGGCTGGTCGAGGCAGTTGACGGCGGTGATGGCGACGGAGGAGTTGTCGGTGGCCTGCTCGCCGGAGCTGCCCTGTTCGGGGCCGGAGCCGGGGCTGTCGCTCTGGCCGGATATGCCGGGGCTGGCGATCTCGGCGAGTTTCGTCCCGTCGCCGCCCCGCGCGGCGCGCAGCGCCTCGGACAGGTCCTGCCACTGGGACTCGGGTGAGTACATCGACTTGGTGAGGGCGGTGAGCAGCATGTTCTGGTCGAGCCGCTCGGCGGTGCCCTTGATGCGCAGCGGGTGCTTGGCCGTCCGCCGGTGCAGGTCGGTGATCACCTTGTGGATGCCGTCCGGGGTGGTGGCGGGGCAGGCGTCGTGGACCACGGTGGCGCACTTCCGGGCGTAGTCGTCCACCGACTTCCGGAAGGCTTTGCCCTGTTGGACGGCCTGCTCGGACCAGTCGAGTGAGGGGTCGACCGCGCCGTCGAGGACGAGTGCGCGGACCCGCTGCGGGAACAGTTCGCCGTAGACGGTGCCGAGGTAGGTGCCGTAGGACCAGCCGAGGTAGCTGAGCTTCTCGTCGCCGAGGGCCGCGCGCAGCACGTCCATGTCGCGGGCCGCGTCCAGCGTCCCGACGTGCGGCAGGACGGCTCCGCTGTGGGCCTTGCAGGAGGCGACCTGCTTCTCGGCGTCCGCGAGCGCGGCGCTGCGTTCGGCACCGGTCTTCGGATACACGCTCGTCGAGGCGGCGTCGGATTCGGGCTGGTCCTGGTCGGCGGAGTCGGAGGAGCCGCAGTCGAGGGGCCGGGTGGGGGCGGCCCCCCCCCCCCGGGGGGCGGGGCCTCCCCGCGTCAGTGCGGCCCACCTCCGCCTCCCCCCTCCCCCCCGCGCACGCCGGGCGCCCGCCCGGCCCCCCCGGGGCGGCCGGCCGGGCCTGTCAGCCGGCGGAGCAGGACGGCAG
>NZ_JBHXEM010000095.1:0-34396 GCF_042724755.1 Kitasatospora sp. NPDC127067
GCGCGCCGCCGTCCGGGCCGGCGCGGGCCTGCTGGCCTGCGGGCTCGCCGTCCTCGCCCTGACCGGCGGGCCGGAGCCGGGCGGGCCGGGCGCCGCCCGGCGCGCGGTGCCCCCGCTGCCCGGTGCGATCCCGGCCGGCTCGGACGTCCCGGTGGCCTACCGGGGAATGATCGAGACCGCGGCGCGGCGCTGCCCCGAGCCGGAGGTCACCCCGGTGCTGCTGGCCGCCATGCTGAAGGCCGAGAGCGGCTTCGACCCGAACGCGGCCCGCCCGGAGACCGGCGAGTACGGCATCGCGATGTGGACGCCCTCGGTCTTCGAGGCCTGGGGCAAGGCCGCCACCCACCCCGGAGCCAAGTCGTACTGGGACCCGGGCGACGCGATCGCCGCGATGGGCAACTACGTCTGCTGGCTCGACCAGCAGATAAAGCACCGCGGGCTCACCCGCGGCCTGCCCGCCCTGGTCGCGGCGGCCTACCGCACCAGTGACAAGAGCGTGGTGGCCGCCGGGGGCGTGCCGGAACGGGTTCGACCACATGTCGACAAAGTGCTTCAGTACCTTGGTGGCTACGGAGGGTGACGCCGCGAAATGGGATGAGTTATGCCACATCCCTACGAATCCCGGCGCGGGCACCCGGGTGACGGGCCTCCGGTCTGGGATCCTCGGCGGCATGATCACGAAGCTCCGCGCGGCCGTCGCGCAATGGACCGTCGTCGTTCCGGTGGTGTCGTTCCTCGTCCTCGCCCTGACCTGGCACAAGGAACTGCCCGGCTGGGTGGTGGCCGTGGTCGCCTGCTTCCTGGTGGGTGCCGTGCTGTCCGCCGTGCACCACGCCGAGGTCATCGCGCACTGGTCGGGGGAGCCGTTCGGGTCGCTGGTCCTCGCGGTGGCGGTCACCGTGATCGAGGTCGCGCTCATCGTGACGCTGATGGCCGACGGCGGGGACAAGTCCTCCACGCTGGCCCGGGACACCGTCTTCGCCGCCGTGATGATCACCTGCAACGGCATCCTCGGACTGTCCATCCTGGTCGCCGCCGTCAAGTACCGGACCGCCGTGTTCAACGCCGAGGGCACCGGCGCCGCGGTCGCCTGCATCGCCACCCTCGCGACCCTCAGCCTCGTGCTGCCGACCTTCACCACCAGCTCGCCCGGCCCGCAGTTCTCCACCACCCAGCTCACCTTCGCGGCCACCGCCTCGCTGGTGGTGTACGGGCTGTTCGTGGCCACCCAGACCGTCCGGCACCGGGACTACTTCCTGCCCGTCACCCCCGAGGGCCGGGTGCTGGACGAGGAGGAGCACGCCTCCCCGCCGACCGTCCGGGCCGCCGGGGTCAGCCTGCTGCTGCTCGCCGTCGCCCTGGTGGCGGTGGTGGGCCTGGCCAAGGGCGTGTCGCCGACCATCGAGAAGGCGGTGGACGACGCCGGGCTCCCGCACGCGGTCGTCGGCGTGGTGATCGCCCTGATGGTGCTGCTGCCGGAGACCATCGCGGCGCTGCGCGCGGCCGTCCGCAACCGGGTGCAGACCAGCCTCAACCTCGCCCTCGGCTCGGCGCTCGCCAGCATCGGCCTGACCATCCCGGCGGTCGCGATCGCCTCCAGCTGGCTCTCCGGTCCCCTCGTCCTCGGCCTCGACCCGGCGCACATGGTGCTGCTGACCCTGACGATCATGCTGCTCACCCTCACGGTCATCCCGCGCCGGGCGACCCCGCTCCAGGGCGCGGTGCACCTGGCGGTGCTGGCGGGGTACGTGGTGCTGGCGTTGAACCCGTGAGGGCCCGCCGTCCGTAGTCCGGAGTGGAAGCCCCTGGCCCGTTCCCCCGTGCGGACCAGGGGCTTCCGGCGTTCCCGGGGCCGGACCGCGTGGGCCCGGTGTGGCCAGCGTGGCTGACGGGGCCGACGGGGCCGACGGGGCCGTGGGTGAACCCGGGGAGCGGCGGCGGCCGTGGTACCGGGTGAGGGTCCCTGGGCCGCCCCCGTGGCCGGGGCCCCTCGTCGAATCCGGTGCGACCGCCGGTGGACCCCCTGGTCAGGGGGTGCGCACCGTGGAACGACAAGGAGCCCCCGGTCCCGCAGCTGCTCGCGGGCCGGGGGCTCAGTGGCGCCCCGGCCCGGCCGCGGCGCCCCGCAGGTACTCGATCACCCGCTTGTCATGGTGCCGGGTGTCGCCGAGCGGCCCGAGCTGTCGACTCCGTTCCCCGGTCCGGTGGGTGAGCCCGGACGGCCGCGGTGGCCGGTATTGACCGGTTCGCGGCGGCGGCCTGCGTGTCGGGGCGGCGGGCGGGTGCCGGGGTTCTCTATCGTCCCGTCCGGAACCGCCCAGTCCGAGGAATCCGTCGCGAGTACAGCCGATCCGACCCGTGGGAGAGTGCGATGCCCGGCCCAGAGCAGACCGTCCGACCCGAGCGGACCGTCCGGCCCGAGGAGACCGACAGGGACGAGGAGGCCGTCCGGGCCGCGGAGAGCGCCGACGTCATCGTGGTCGGCGCCGGACCGGCGGGCTCCACCGCCGCCGCCCACCTCGCCCGGACCGGGCTGGACGTCCTGCTGCTGGAGAAGTCCGCCTTCCCGCGCGAGAAGGTCTGCGGCGACGGCCTCACCCCGCGCGCCGTCAAGCAGCTGACCGACCTCGGCATCGACGTCTCCGAGGGCGCCGGCTGGCTGCACAACCGGGGCCTGCGGCTGATCTCCGGGCGCCGCTCGCTGGAGTTCGACTGGCCCGAGCTCTCCGCCTACCCCGGGTACGGACTGGTCCGGCGCCGTGCCGACTTCGACGAACTGCTCGCCCGCAAGGCCGCCTCGGCCGGTGCCCGGCTGGTCGAACGCGTCAATGTGACGGGCCCGCTGCTGGACGAGCGGACCGGCCGGATCACCGGCGTCACCGCCAGGTCGGGGGAGGAGCGCCGGCCGGTCGCCTACCGGGCCCCGGTCGTGGTCGCCGCCGACGGCAACTCCACCCGGCTGTCGGTGGCGATGAAGCGCTACCGCCGTACCGACCGCGCGATGGGCGTCGCGTACCGGACGTACTTCACCACCCCGCGCCACGACGACCGCTACCTGGAGGCCTGGCTCGACCTGCGCGACCCCGACGACCCGGCCCGGGGCCTGCTGCCCGGCTACGCCTGGGTGTTCGGCATGGGCGACGGCACCGCCAACGTCGGCCTCGGGGTCCTCGACACCACCGGGACCGAGGTGGACTGGCGGGAACTGCTGCGCCGCTGGTGCGACGGCCTGCCCCCGGAGTACGGCTACACCCCCGACGGGGTCACCGAGCCGATCCGCGGTGCCGCCCTGCCGATGGGCCTCAACCGCCGGCCCCACTACGCCGACGGCCTGCTGCTGGTCGGCGACGCGGGCGGCACGGTCAGCCCGGGCACCGGCGAGGGCATCGCCTACGCGATGGAGTCCGGCCGGTTCGCCGCCGAGACCATCGTCCAGGCGCTCGCCCGCCGCACCGACCGCGGCCGCGAACTCGCCCTGCGCGCCTACCCGCAGGCGCTGCGCTCCGCGTACGCCGGCTACTTCGCGCTCGGCCGTCTGGCCGCCGACCTGCTGGGCCGCCCGAAGCTGCTCGGCGCGGCCGGGGCCGCCGGGCTGGGCCACCCGGCGCTGCTGAAGGTGGCGTTCCGGCTGATGGTCAACCTGACCGAGCCGAACTCCAAGGACGCCCTCGACCGGCTGCTCCACCTGATCGGGCGGGTCGCCCCGGGGAGGTGACCCGGGCAGGTGGCCCGGGCAGGTGGCCCGGTGGCGCCGGACCGTTCATCCTCCTGGACGGGCGGCCCCGCTGTCCCGGGTTCGGTGGAATCCGCGCAGTCGAACGAGCAGTCGTACGGATCATATTGACGAATGATCAGAAGATCCGATTGCCTGGTGTCGAACCAGCCACGGAGGGTGAGCACAACGCCCCTCCGTGGCTCCCTTTTCGACCGCTGACCCGTTCGACGGAGACACCGTGCGCCTTCGCCTTCGCCTGCTCGTCGCGCCGCTCGCCGCGGCCGCCGCCCTCACCGCCGTGAGCACCCCCGCCGCCCTCGCGGCCCCGGCGGCCACCCCCTCCGACCAGTGCTCCGTCGCCTTCCACCACGACGACGCCCGCCTCGGCCCCGCCGACCTCCCGACCACCGGCCCGGTCGGCCGCCAGCTCGCCGGCTACCAGCGCACCGGCGGCGCGAGCGACCAGACCTTCCTGGCCCAGTACTACGACCCGGCCGGCAACGGCGGCAAGGGCGGCTGGATCTACCCGCCGGCCGACGGCTACGTCACCCTGCCCGACGGCAGCCCGATCGAGTTCGACCTCACGCTGTACCCGAACCAGAACATCGACCGCTACGGCAGCGAGTACGGCGCCTACCTCGCCCCCGAGGGCCTGCCCTACGCCAACCGCGCGCTCCCGCCGCAGAGCCTGGACAGCAACCCGCCGGCCGCCTGCAACTACCACGACTACAAGGTGGTCAAGGCCTTCACGGTGCACGCCGGCCCGATCGCGCCGTGGTTCAACCAGCCCGGCTGGGGCCTCCAGTACCAGCTCGACGGCGCCCTGCTGCCCGGCGGCCCGGCCAGGCCGAACGTGCTCTGGCTGGTCGAGAACGGCTACCTGGCCCGGATCTGACCCCGCCGCGGGCCCGGGCCCCGGGAAATTCGCTGGCGGGCCCGGGGCCGCCGGGGATAGGAAGACGGGATGACCATCAGCGATCCCGCCACAGACCGGCGGGTCTTCCGCCCCGCCGTCCTCGACCTCGGCGACGCCCTGCTGCGCCCGTTCGGGCACGGCCTCGACGTGCCCGGCGGCATCGTGCCCGCCCTGGTCGCCGCCGCGGCCGACCCGGCCGTCGCCCGCTGGACCCCGCTCAGCGGCTCCGGCCCGGTCGACGCCGAGGCCTACCTCGACCGCTGCGAGGCCCGCTGGGCCGACGGCACCGCGGCCCCCTTCGCCGTCGTCGACGCCGCCGACGGCCGCCTGTGCGGCAACGCCTACCTGGTGTGGACCAACCGGGACGACGGCGTGGTCATGGTCGGCTACTGGCTGCTCGCCGCCGCCCGCGGCCGGGGCCTGGCCACCCGGGCCGCCACCGCCGCCACCCGCTGGGCGGTGGAGCAGGCCGACGCCCGCCGCATCGAGCTCTACCACGCCGTCGGCAACGAGGACTCCTGCCGGGTCGCGGCGCGGGCCGGCTTCCCGTACGAGGGCACCCTGCGCGCCTCCTACACCTACGGCGGGGGCGTCTACACGGACGAGCACCTGCACGCCCGGCTGGCCTCCGACCCGTTCACGGACTGAGCGCCCCGCCCGCGGGCCCCGGCCGACCGACCGGGCTCAGCCCCGGACGGTGCCGCCGTGGAGCCCGAACGCGGGGGCGGCGGACTCGGTGAAGCGCTCCTCCTGCATGGCGGTCAGCCCGCGGACCACCAGGACGGCGAGGACGGCGGCCACCACCAGCAGCAGGTCGGAGGCGATCAGCCAGCCGACGGCCTGCTGGTAGCCGTCCGCGTACTGCGCCGAGGCCGAGTCGAGGTACTGGGAGCCGACCCGGCCGGTCGCGTTGGAGATCCAGAAGGTGGCCCACCAGAGGTTGAGCAGCGTCTGCGGGAGCTGCGGGCGCACGCCCGAGGCGTCCGGCCGGGCGCCGGCCTGCCAGATGTCGCCCGCGATCTGGCGGGGGAACCAGAGCGCGACCACGGGGGTGAACCAGGCGCCGATCGCCCAGCCGCGCTTGAACCGGTGCCCGCGCGGGTCGAAGACCTCGGCGTTCACCCGGACCCGGTGGAACCAGATGACGAACGCGACCGCGGACGCGGCCAGGGCCACCAGCTGGAGGTAGCCGACGTTGTCGTAGAGCTGCGCCGTGTCCATCAGCGCGGAGCCGTCGGACTCGGCGCCGGTGGCGAGATCGCCGGCCTCCCCGTACAGGCGCAGGCCCACGCCGAGCGGGGCGAGGGTCGTGGCGGCGCTCACGGCGAGCAGAACGGTGGCGGCGGTGGCGCCGGCTCTCGGCGAGCGGTACACGGCGGGCGAAGGCATCGGGGATCGGGCTCCTGGACTGGACCAATGTGATGGAGCGACACCCTAGGGCCAAACGATCACCCCTGACCAGCCACTTTTCCGGGCCGTCGAGAGGTTTCCCGGAGGCCCGGGCGCAGGCTGCGCGCGCGGCGCGGGAGCGACCTAACCTGGAAGGGAGCATTCGGCGCGTCGCCCGCGAACGGAAGCGGTGGTCATGACGGTGGTCTCGGCGGCTCTCTTCGGTACCGACTGGTGGCAGCCCACCCTGCCCGGCGGTGCCGAGTTGCTGCGCGAGTGCGCCGCCCGGGGGTGGACGGTGGTGCTGACCGGCCCCGGTCCCGCCGGGGCTCCGGCGCTCACCGTGGCCGATCCCGGGGGCGATCCGGTGAGAGCCGCGCTGGACCTGGTGGACGGCAGGCCCTGGCACGCCGTGGCCGTCGCCGGGAGCGTGCGCGAGGTGCGGGCCGTGCGGCGGGCCGGGGTGCCGTGCGTCGCCCTGACGGCCGGCCGGGACACCGGCCCGGAGCTGCGGGCGGCGGGCGCGGCCGAGGTCCACCGCGACGCCGCCGCCCTGTTGGGGGTCCTGGACGACAGCCTGCTCGCCCGCCCCCGGGCCTTCGGGCCCGTCGGCGCCGGAACAGGCGGTGCCCGCAACGGTTAGTGCCGGCCCGTACCGGGCAACCGCCGGGTGCGAGCACGTCACCGGAAGTGTCGGAGGTGACCGAGATGGACGGTCCCGCTTTGAGCGGATGGGAGCGGCGGCTCCTCGAGGAGATCGAGTCCGATCTGCGCCAGGACACACGGCTCGACCGGAAGCTGAGCACGATGGGCGCCAAAGCGCCGAGCCGGGTCCGGCGCGTGCTCCGCGGGGTCGGACGCAGGGTCACGGCGGGGGTGACGCTGACCGCCCTGGTGATGACGGCGATCTGTTTCGGCGTGGGCGCCCGGACACCGGCCACCGCCGTGCTGGTCGCGCTCGGGGTGGTCTGGGCGGCGACGGTGGGGGCCGCGGTCGCCGCCTCCGAACTGCTGCGCCGTCGGCGCGAGGCCCGCAGCGGTGTCGCACCGGCGGACGCGACGGAGTTCCGGGAACGCCGCGATCGGCGGCCCTGGGACCGGCCGGAGGCGTGACGCCATGACCACCGATCTGTGGGAGTACCGCCCGGGCTCCCATCCCGCCGCCGACCTCGCGCTGGTCGGGTACGAGGTGCACGCCACCGACGGCCCGGTCGGCCGGGTCGAACAGGACGCCGGTGACCACCTGCTGGTCGACGCCGAGCCCTGGGTGCCGGGCGCCCGGGTGCTCGTCCCGGCCGGACTGGTCGCCCGGCTCGACCACCTCGACCGCGCCGTCCACCTCGACTGCCCGCGCGCCCGGCTCAGCACCGCTCCGCCCGTGGCCGTCGACCTGACCGCCCCGCACCCGGGCTGAGGGACCGCGCCATGGGCTGGCCGTCCACCACGCTCACCGGCCGGACGATCGCGTTCCTGGTCGCGCCGTACGGGGCCGAGCAGGTCGAACTGACCGACCCGTGGCAGGCGGTCGCCGAGTCCGGCGGCACCCCGCGGCTGCTGTCCACCGCCGAGGGGCGGGTCCGGACCGTCCGGCACCACGCCGAGGGCGACACCTTCGCCGTCGACGCCCTGGTCGCCGAGGCCGACCCGGCCGACTACGACGGGCTGGTCCTCCCCGGCGGCGTCGCCAACCCCGACCGGCTGCGCCTGGACCGCCCGGCGGTCGCCTTCGTGCACGCCTTCGGCGCCGCCGGCCGACCGGTCGCGGCGATCTGCCACGCGGCCTGGACGCTCATCGAGGCCGACGCCGTACGCGGCCGCACCCTCACCTCCTGGCCCAGCCTGCGCACCGACCTGGTCAACGCCGGCGCGCACTGGGTGGACGAGCCGGTGCACGTCTGCCACGACGGCCCCGGCCCGCTCGTCACCAGCCGCAGGCCCGCCGACCTGCCGCTGTTCGACGACGCCTTCGTCACGGAGTTCGCCCACGCGTCGGCGAAGCGCGGGAAGTGAGCGCGGGCCGACGTCAGTCGCCCCGGAGGCGGACGAAGGTCGCGGTGGGCGGGCGGCCGGTGAGGGTGAACTCGGCGCGCAGGGGCGAGGTCAGCGGGTGGACCGGGCCGTGCTCGGGGTCGGTGCCGGGCGGGCCGAGCAGCGGGCGGACGACCTCGGCGACCTCGCCGGACTGGACCGGGGTGAGCCGCGGGGAGGTCAGGAGCACCCGGCCGTCGTCGAGCCGCAGGACCAGCGCGTGCGGGTGGTCGGACGGGCCGGTGACGGCGCCGACGGTGGCGTCCAGGGTGTCGCCGCGGCGGAACTTGACCCAGACCCGGCCCGCGCCGCGCGGCCGGTACGCGGCGGCGGCGGCCTTGCAGACCAGGCCCTCCACCCCGGTGTCGGCGAGCCGCTCCATCCACTCCAGCGCCTCCGCCCGGTCCGTGGTGGCCATGACCGGCCGGATCGGCGGCGGGACGTCGGCGAGGGCGGCGAGCAGCAGCCGACGGCGGTCGGTGAGCGGCAGTCCGCGGACGTCGCGGCCGGGCAGCGCCAGCAGGTCGAAGGCGATCAGTCCGAGCGCCACCTCGGGGGCGGCGGCGCGGGCCCGGCGGGTGCGCAGCAGCTCTCCGAAGGCGAACCGGCCGCCGCGCCAGGCGACCAGCTCGGCGTCCAGTACCAGCCCCTCCGGCAGCCGGGCGACGGCGGCGGCGACCGGCGGGAACTCGGCGGCGAGGTCGCGGCCGCCGCGCGACTGGAGGTACGCGGGCCGCCCGCCCCGGGCGAAGGCGACGCAGCGGAAGCCGTCCAGCTTCAGCTCGTACTGCACGCCCCCGCCGCCCAGGCCGTCGGCGGGCGGGACGGCGGTCACGGCGGCCGGGCGCATCACCTCGACGGGCGGGTGCAGCACCTGGCGCGCCGGCGGCCGCGCTCCGGACACCGAGGGCGCACCGGGCAGCGGCCGGGCCCGCTCCGGGTCCAGCAGCGGGGCGAGCAGGTCGCCGTGCGCGGCCAGCCGGTCGGGCACCTCGGCGAGCGTGAAGACCAGGTCCCGCTCCTCGGTGGCCCGTTCCAGTTCCGCCCAGGCCAGCGGGGTGGAGACGGTCGGCAGTGGCCGGGCCCGCAGGGTGTACGGCGCGGCGGTGGTCTTCTTGGCGTTGTTCTGCGACCAGTCGACCAGCACCCGGCCCCGGCGCCGGGCCTTGGCCATGGTGTGCACCACCAGCTCCGGGTGCTCGGCCTCCAGGGCGGCCGCCAGCGCCTTCGCGTAACCGGAGACCCGGGCGCTCGGCGTGGGCTCGATCGGGACCAGCAGGTGCAGGCCCTTGGAGCCGGAGGTCTTCACCCAGGCCGCCAGACCGTCCGCCGCGAGCCGCTCCCGCAGCAGCAGGGCGACCGTGCGGCAGGTGAGCACGTCGGCGCCCTCGCCGGGGTCGAGGTCCAGCACCAGCCGGTCGGCGAGGGCGGGCGCGGCCGCGTGCCACTGCGGGACGTGCAGTTCCAGGCAGCCCAGGTTGGCGACCGCCAGCAGCGCCGCGCCGTCCTCCAGCACCACCTGCCGCAGCTCGCCGGTGTTGCTCGGCACGTCGACCGTGCGCACCCAGTCCGGGGTGCCGGGCGGCGGGTTCTTGGCGACGAACACCTCCGCCTCGACGCCGTCCGGGCAGCGCAGGAAGGAGACCGGGCGGTCGCGCAGGTGCGGGAGCAGGGCGGTGTGCACGGCGGCGTAGTAGCGCAGCACCTCGCCCTTGGGCGTGCCGGTGCGCGGGTAGTACACCTTGTCGAGGTGGGAGAGGGCGAGGGTGCGCCCGTCCACCGTCATCTGCGGCACGCTCCGCCTCCGATGCCTCCGATGCCTCCGCCGTCTCCGAAGCTCAGGTGCCTCCGCTGTTTCCGGCGCCTCCGGTGGGGTGCCCCCGCAGCCAGTCTGCCCCGGTTCGGCGGCGGCCGCCCCGAGGGCTCCCGGGGTCCGTCTTCAGACTCCCGTCGTCCGCCCGGCGGGCGGCCGGGGCGCGCCCGGGTAGGTGCCGAAGTACCAGCGGTTGCCCTCCGGGTCGGTGGCGGCGAAGTCCCGCGAGCCGTAGTCGGTTTCGTACAGTCCGGTGGTGATCCGGGCCCCGGCGGCCACCGCGCGGGCGTGCACGGCGTCCGGGTCGGCGGTGACCACGTACGCGGTGAAGCCGCCCGGCCGGCCCGGCCAGGGCTCGGCGCCCTCGGGCGTCCCGCGCTCGGAGCCGAGCATCACGCCGCCGCCCTCGGGCCAGGCGAGTTCGGCGTGCGCGACGACGTCGCCCTCGCCGTAGGTGACGACCTCCTGGAAGCCGAAGGCCTCGACCAGGAAGCGGATCAGGGCCCGGGCGTCGGTGGCGCGCAGGCTGGGCCAGACCTGCGGGGCGGGGGTCTCGGTGGCGTCCATGGCTCACTCCTCGGGAAGCGTGGGTCGTCGTGCCGGTCGTTCCGCCTCCCACTCTGCGGCCGCACCCGGCGCCCCGCCTTGGACGTTTCGGAACTTCGCCTGCTCCGGCCCCTCCGCCGCCAGCCAGGCGCTCGGCGCGGCCCCGGCCAGCGCCCGGAACTCGCGGGCCAGGTGCGCCTGGTCGAAGTACCCGCAGCGCACGGCCAGTTCCGCGAGCCGGGGAGGCGGATCGGCGGCGGCGAGCAGGCGCCGGGCGCGGTCGAAGCGCATCACCCGGGCGGCCGCTTTCGGGGTCAGCCCGGTCTCCCGGCGGAACCGCTCCTGGAGGTGCCGGGCGCTCCAGCCGGTCTCCCGGGCCAGCTCCGCCACCGGCAGCGCGCCGTGGCTGCGCCGCAGTGCCTGCCAGGCCCGGCCGACCTCGGGCGGCACCGCGCCGGAGGGACGGGCGGCCCGCAGCAGCGCCCCCTCCAGCACGGCGAACCGTTGCGTCCAGTCGGGGGCGGCCAGCAGCTGCTCCCGGAGCCGCGGGGCGAACCGGCCGAGCACCTCCTCGGCGGGTACGTCGATCCCGGCCAACTCCCCGGCGGGCAGCCCGAACAGCGCCCGGGCGGCGAGCGGGTGAACGGCGATCTGCACGCCGGACTGGGCGCCCTCGTGGGTGATCAGCGCGGGGGCGGTGTGCAGTCCGCCGAGCAGGGTCGGGTAGCTGCCGGGCGGCTGTGCGGGATCGGGGTGCCCGGCGATCACCAGCGGCTCGTCGAGGGTGAGGATGAAGGTCAGGTACGGGGAGGGCAGGCCGCGGTGCACGGCGGGGGCGAGGCCGCGCTGCCGGTAGCCGGAGTACCAGGCCAGGTAGGGGCGCAGCGCCGTGGTGGGCCGGGCCCGGACGGCCTCGTCGACCGTCCGCTCGGCGTCCGTGGTCATCCTCCCAGTATCGGCGGTCGGGGCCGCCGGGCGCCGGGCCGGGGTCGCGGGCGGGGGCGGGGTTGCTTATGGTGAGGGCGCGGTCACACCCCTTCCGCTCCGACGGCGGGAGCCCGGGAGCGCCGCCGGGGGGATCCGGGGGGACCAGCGGGGGGAACCACCGACGAAGGAGTCCCCGTGACCACCACTGCCCGAGACATCATGCACACCGGCGCCCAGTGCGTCGGCGCCCACCAGACGCTGGCCGAGGCCGCGCGGATGATGCGCGACAAGAACGTGGGCGCGCTGCCGATCTGCGGCGACGACCAGAAGCTGAAGGGAATCATCACCGACCGCGACATCGTGCTGCGATGTATCGCGGAGGGCAAGGACCCGGCCACCATGACGGCCATGGAGCTCTCCGGCCACCTGCACTGCGTGCGCGCCGAGGACAGCATGGAGGCGGTGCTGCGCAAGATGGAGCAGCACCAGATCCGGCGCATCCCGGTGATCGACGGCGACCGGCTGGTCGGCATGATCAGCGAGGCCGACCTGGCGATGGGGCACCGCGACGGCCAGCGGCTGACCGATCAGCAGATCATCGAGTTCATGGACAGCGTCTACATGAAGCAGTGACCGGCTGACACCCCGCGTGCCCCGTGCCTGCCCGCCCCTGTGACCGGCCGGTCCCCCGTACCGGCCGGGCCCTTCGAGCGTGCCGGGCGGGGCACCGGTTCGTCTTGTACAAATGCGCACCGTCGGCGGCCGCGCACTTTCGGAGACCACGCGCCGTGTGCGGGCGTGCGCCTCAGCCTCCGGCGTCCAGGAGGGTGCTGGTCACCCGCCCGGTGACCCGGTCGGTGACCCGACCGGCGGGCTCGGGCAGGGCGGCGGCGGTGCGCCGGGACGCCAGGAACGCGCTCGGTGAGCGGCCGACCATGGCGCGGAAGGTCCGGTCGAGGTGCGACTGGTCGTAGTAGCCGCAGCGCGTGGCCAGGTCGGCGCCGGTGGTTCGCGCCCCGGCGGGGCGGCGCCCGAAGGGGTGGTCCCCGGCGGTCCGCTCCTCGTGGGCGGTCAGGACGTTCAGGGTGCGCTGGAGCCGGAGGATGCCGGCCGCCTGCTTGGGGGCCAGCCCGAGGTGCTCGCGGAAGCGCAGCTCCAGCCTGCGGCGGCTCCAGCCGGTGCCCTCGACCAGGGCGCCGATCGGCACCAGCCCGTGGGTGTGCCGCAGCTGCCGCCAGACCCAGTGCACGGACGGGTCCCAGTCCGGCCCGTACGCGAACAGCGCACCGAAGTAGCCGTCCAGCATGGCGAACCGGGCCGGCCAGCTCGGGGCGTGGGCGAGCCGGTCGGTCAGCGCCCGCAGCCGCGGGCCCAGCACGTCCCCGGCCTCGGCCCAGTGCCCGCCGAGCTCGCCGGCCAGCGGACCGAACGCCCGGAAGGCGCCCTGCGGAGTGAGCGAGACGGCCAAACCGTGCAGCACGCCCGCGTGTTCGGCGATCGTCGCGGTGCGGCGCAGCCCGGCCGCGACCGAGCCGAAGGCGGTGGCGGGCGCGGGGGAGACGGCGTCGGTGAGGCTCATCGTGCCGTCGAAGGCGAGGGCCACGGTGACCACGTCCGTCGGCACCTCCAGCCGTCGGAGCGGCTGGCGCAGGGCCAGCCGGTAGCCGCGGTAGCCGAGGACGTACGGACGCAACGGCGCTGCGGGGGTGCCGAGGACCGTCCCGGGCGCGGTGGTGGGGAGGGTGCTCCGGGTCATCGCAACTCCCGTGCTCGGCCTGGCGGGTGGCAGGTACCCGAACCATCGTAGGCGCCGCCGGGCGGCCTTTGGAGGGCGCGGACGGCGATCGGTCGGCTTCGGGCGGCCCGGGCCGCCCGAGAGGCCGTCTCAGGGGCCGGAACCTCCTTTCCCACCAGTCGGGATGCGGGCACACTTGCGCCCATGGGAAAGCAGTACGAACGCATCGACGGCCGGCTGCGCGGTTTCATCGAGCGCCAGCCGGTCTACTTCGTCGCCACCGCCCCGCTGGCCGCCGACGGGCACGTCAACCTCTCGCCCAAGGGTCGCGCCGGGACGCTCGTGGTGATCGACGAACTCACCCTCGCCTATCTGGACTTCGGCGGCTCACAGGCCGAGACCGTCGCCCACCTGCGGGAGAACGGCCGGATCACCCTGATGTGGTGCGCCTTCGAGGGCCCGCCGACCGTGGTGCGGGTGCACGGGCGCGGCGAGCCGGTCTTCCGGGACGACCCGCGGTTCGCCGGACTGCTGCGCCACTTCGACCCGGCCGCGGACGGCTCCGGTCTGCGGGCGATCGTGCTGGTCGAGGCCGAGCGGGTCAGCGACTCCTGCGGTTACGCGGTGCCGTTCATGGACTACCGCGCCGACCGCGACCTGCACGCCCAGTACTTCGACCGCAAGGACGAGGAGGAGTTCGGCGCCTACTGCGAGCGCAAGCCGCTGGTCGGCACCAGCATCGACGGCCTGCCGGCCGTCCCGCTGCCGCTCCCGCCCCGGCCGTCCTGACCGGCACGGCTGCCCTGACCGGCCCGACCGTCCCGACCACCCCGGCCGCCCCGATCCCGCGGGCCCCGGGCGCGACGAGGCCGCCGCACCCCGGGGTGGGGTGCGGCGGCCTCGTGGCGTGCGGTCCTACTTGGTCAGACCGGCCTTGGCGGAGCAGACCGGCCAGGCGCCCGGACCCTGGGCGGCGAGCACCTTCTCGCCGACGGAGATCTGCTGCGCCTTGGTGGCCTGGTGGGCCTGCGGGGCGTAGGCGGTGCCACCGAAGGCGGCCCAGGTGCTGGAGGTGAACTGCAGGCCGCCGTAGAAGCCGTTGCCGGAGTTGACGGCCCAGTTGCCGGTCGCCTCACAGGCGGCGACCTTGTCCCAGACCGTGGCCGGCGCGGCGGAGGCGCTGGTGGCCGCGACGAGGCCGGCCGCGGGCAGGGCGGTGAGCGCCCCGGCCATCAGAGCCATCCGGACGCGGTTGCGGCGCTTCGGGGTGGCGGTGGTGGCGGCAGCGGCGGTCTCGTTGCGGAAGGTCATGGAGTTCCTTTCGGAGGGTTCGCGAGCGCGCGGAACCAGACCCTCGGAAGGCCGTCGGTTTCGGGGACACGTCACTCGCGTGGTTCTGCACCGTCCTGCCCGGGGGCGGTTGGCCCGGCCGGAGCGGATCGCTCGGTGCAACGGGTTCGAAGTTACGGGGGTGGTCGTGGCGGTTTCAAGGATTCGAAGGTTTAGCCATGTCAGAGGGCTGTTACCGGGCGTAAGGATCAAGGAATTGTGGCAATTTCGCCCGATTTACCCCTATTTCCAAGATCAAATAGCCTGGGGAAGTGGCCCGCGCCACTCCGAACCCCCCACGGAACCGCTGTGAGGCCGCCCACACGGTCGACAGCGCGTGACGGTCGGCCAGCCGCCGGTGCCGGATTCGGCGCCCCGGTCACCGCCCCGGGTGGCCCGGGCCACAGCCCTCACCCGGAGGGCCCGCCGCCGTCACTCCCGGTGGCGGGCATAGCCTCATTTCCATGAGCAACGAGAGCGATGCAGCGGACACGGCGGACGCGGGAGAGGCGGCCGCCGGTACGGGTGGGGCGGCGGACGCCGGCGCGCGAGGGGCCGCCGCGGCCGGGGCGCCGACCGGCCCCCCGGGACACGAGGCCGCGGCCGCACCCGCCGGCTTCGAGCTGGGCACCGACGGCCCCGGCGTGATCCTGGCCGGCCTGGACGGCTCCGACTCCTCCTGGCGTGCCACCGCCTACGCCGCCGGACTGGCCCGCCGGCAGGGCGCCGTCCTCGCGGTGGCGTACATCCAGCCGATCCTCGGCGCCGCGACCGCCCTGGCCGGGGCCGCGGTGGAGGAGACCACCCAGGAGATCGCCGAGGAGCTGCTGGCCGCGCTGCGCGAGGCCGAGCACCGGGTGCGCGAGGTGTGGAAGGTGGAGTGGCGCTTCCTGACCATGCGCGGCGACCCGTACGGCGGCCTCGCCAAGCTCGCGGACGAACTGCGCGCCGACGCCGTGGTGGTCGGCGTCTCCGAGCAGGCGGGGCACAAGGTGATCGGTTCGGTGGCCGTCCGGCTGGTCAAGGCCGGCCGCTGGCCGGTCACCGTCGTGCCGTAGGTCGCACAGTCCCGGCCCGCGGCCGGGCAGCCGCCCGAGGAGGGCCGGGGCGGCGGCCGGTAGGGTGCGTGACCATGACGGACACGCGGGGCACGCACCCCTCCGAGCCCGCCCACTCGACCGGCAACGACCTGCACCTCGACCTCCCCGCCACCGGGGGTCGGCGCGCCGCGCTGATGGCGGCGCTGCGCGAGGCGATCCGCAGCGGCAGACTGGCCCCCGGCACCCGGCTGCCGCCCTACCGCGCCCTCGCCACCGACCTCGGCCTGGCCCGCAACACCGCCGCCGAGGCCTACGCCGAACTCGTGGCCGAGGGCTGGCTGACCGCCCGCCAGGGCTCCGGGACCACCGTGGCCGAACGCGCCGAACCCGTCCCGCGCACCCGGGCCCGCCGGCCCGTCCGCCGCCCCGGCCCCACCCACGACCTGCGGCAGGGGCAGCCCGACGCCGCCTCCTTTCCGCGCACCGCCTGGCTCGCCGCCGCCCGCCGGGCCCTCACCGGTGCCCCCAACGAGGCCTTCGGGCCCGGCGATCCCCAGGGCCGGCGCGAGCTGCGCACCGTCCTCGCCGACTACCTCGCCCGTGCGCGGGGGGTGCGCACCGACCCCGACCGGATCGTGGTCTGCTCCGGCTTCGCCCACGCGCTGCGGCTGCTCTTCGACGGCGCCGCACCCGTTCTGCCGCCCGCCGAGCACGGCCCGCTGGCCGTCGAGGCGTACGGGCTGGGCTTCCACCGCGGGCTGCTGGCCGCCGCGGGCGTTGACACCGTTCCGCTGTCGATCGACGAACTGGGCGCCCGGACCGGTGAGTTGGCCCGGTATCCGGAGGTCCGGACGGCTCTGCTCACCCCCGCCCACCAGTTCCCGACCGGTGGCCCGCTGCACCCGGGCCGCCGCGCGGCCGTGGTCGACTGGGCACGCGGGCGCGGCGGGCTGCTCCTGGAGGACGACTACGACGGGGAGTTCCGGTACGACCGCCAGCCGGTCGGCGCTCTCCAGGGGCTCGACCCCGAACGGGTGGTCTACCTCGGCAGCGCCAGCAAGAGCCTGACCCCCGCGCTGCGGCTCGGCTGGATGGTGCTGCCCGACCACCTGGTGGACCGGGTGCTCGCCGCCAAGGGCGAACGCGAGGGCTGGGCCAGCGCCCTGGACCAGCTCACCCTCGCCGATTTCATCGACTCCGGCGGCTACGACCGGCACGTGCGCCGGATGCGCCGCCGCTACCGGGACCGCCGCGACCAGCTGGTGGCCGCACTGGCCGCCCGCGCTCCGCACATCGAGGTCTCCGGCATCGCGGCCGGCCTGCACGCGGTGCTGCGGCTGGAGCCGGGCACCGAGCGCTCGGTGCTCAAGGCCGCCGCCTACCGGGGCCTGGCCGTCGAGGGGCTCGCCGACTACCGCCACCCGGCGATCGGCGAGGAGGCGATGCCCGCCGTCGACGGACTGGTGGTCGGCTACGCCACGCCGCCGGACCACGCCTACCCGGCGGCGCTCGGCGCGCTCTGCGACATCCTGCCGCCCTGCGGGTGACGGGGCGGGGAGGAGCGGCGAAGCATAGGGCCCCGGGTACGCCCGTGGGGGCGGAACGCGGGCGGCGGGTGCGCGGTGTCCGTTCGCCGCTCCTGCGTCGGTACGGACCGGGGCCGAGGACCGCAACCCGGGCGGAGGCGAGGCCTACGCTCCTTGGTCATGCGCAGAACACATCCGAGTCGCGCCGCGCTCGCCGCGTGTCCGGCCCTCGTCGTCGGTCTGCTCCTCGCCGTCGCCCCCGCCGCCCGGGCCGACACCCAGCTGCCCCTCACGGCCGTCTCCGACAAGCAGACGACCGTCCGGGGCGGCGAGTTCACGCTCTCCCTGACGCTCACCAACCCGTACGACACCCCGATCCAGTTCGTCTACCAGAGTGTCCAGGAGACCTACGCCACCAGTCTGGAGAACGGGCTCAAGTTCACCGCGACCGCCTGCGGCACCCAGACCAACGGGTGCAGTGACAACGTCCACGGCGGCATCGCCCGCTACAGCGTTCCACTCGCCCCGGGCGCCAGCAGCGCCTTCACGGTGACGTACGCCATCGCCCCGGATTCGGTCTGCGGCCCGGACACCCGGATCGACTTCTACTCCTACCTGTACTACGAGTACAACGGCGGTGAGACCAACAACTCGGGGATCATCGGCATCCCCGGTACCCGGGTCGCCTGCGCCTGACCCGGCGGGACCGTCGGCGTCGTCGGCGTCATCGGCAGCCCGTCGCGGGCGCCCGGGCCTCCCCGGTGCGGACCCCGCCCTGCGCGCCCCCCGTTCACCCGTCAGGTGCCGGCTTCCCCCGTGCCGGCACCTGACGGGCCCTTCGCGTTCCCGGAGACCTTCGCGTCCCCGGGACCGTCGCGTTGCCGGGATCGGCGCGTTGCTCGGGCGGTTCGCGCGCTCCGCGCCGACGCCGGGACGGTGCGCCGGGTTGACGTCCGGCGATGGCCTCCGGGCCGTTCGGCAGGGCCCGGGCCGGGGCTGGAAAGCCTCTGGCAGCACGGGGATCCCAGGGGCGAACGGATGTTCCCGGAGTTTATGTGACTGTGGGGGCGGACCGGGTGAGATTCACCCTATCGGGGGGTAGTGGGCCTCCGTGCGGGCCCGGTCGGGTCCTGGTGATCTAGGGTTCCGGATGGGCCGCCCGGAGATGGCGGCCGCCTTTCGCGTGAAACACCAACGCCCCCACCAGTAAGCGGATCTGATGATCCGTCATGGCATGCGCCAGGACGGGCCGGTATGCCCCTGGACGCGTGACCCGATCACAGGAATGGAGATCCCTGCCGATGACCGTGGACACGAGCCCGGAGGCAGTGCAGGCCAAGCAGCAGAGCCTCGCGACAGCCGCTGCCCGGAACCTTGCCACCACGACCAAGTCCGCACCGCAGATGCAGGAGATCACCTCCCGCTGGCTGCTCAAGGTGCTTCCCTGGGTCCAGGCGGCCGGTGGCGCCTACCGCGTCAACCGCCGGCTCACCTACGCCGTCGGCAACGGGGTGGTGGAGTTCATCAAGACCGGCTCCCAGGTCCGGGTGATCCCGGCGGAGCTGGGCGAGCTGGCGCTGCTGCGCGGCTACGAGGAGGAGGACGTCCTCACCGCCCTGGCCGACCGCTGCCAGCAGCGGGACTTCGGCCCCGGCGAGGTGCTCGCCACCCAGGGGGACGCCGCCGACAAGATCTTCCTGATCGCGCACGGCAAGGTCAACAAGATCGGCACCGGCAAGTACGGCGACGACACCGTGGTCGGCGTGGCCGGCGACGGCGACCGCTTCGGCGAGGACGCGCTGCTGAACCCGGACGCCACCTGGGAGTTCACCGCCAAGACCGCCACCGCCGGTGTCGCCCTGACGCTGACCCGGGCGGACTTCGCCGCCATCCGGGACAACGCGCCCAGCCTCCGGGAGCACCTCCAGGCCTTCCTGGCCCTGCCGCTCCAGGCGCAGAACGAGCGCGGCGAGGCCGAGATCGCCATGTCGGCCGGCCACCGCGGCGAGTTCGAGCTGCCCGGTGCCTTCGTGGACTATGAGCTCAAGCCCCGTGAGTACGAGCTGAGCGTCGCGCAGACCGTCCTGAAGGTCCACACCCGCGTCGCGGACCTGTACAACCAGCCGATGAACCAGACCGAGCACCAGCTGCGGCTGACGATCGAGGCCCTGCGCGAGCGCCAGGAGCACGAGATCGTCAACAACCCGGAGTTCGGCCTGCTCAACAACGCCGACTTCGACCAGCGCATCCAGACCCACTCCGGCCCGCCCACCCCGGACGACCTGGACGAGTTGCTCAACCGTCGCCGTGACCCCGACTACCTGCTCGCCCACCCGCGGACCATCGCCGCGATCGGCCGGGAGTTCAACGCCCGCGGGCTGTACCCCACCCACGTCGACCTCGGCGGGCAGCAGGTGCCGGCCTGGCGCGGGGTGCCGATCCTGCCGTGCAACAAGATCCCGGTCACCAAGGAGAACACCAGCTCGATCCTGGTGATCCGTACCGGTGAGGACAACCAGGGCGTCATCGGCCTGCACCAGACCGGCATCCCGGACGAGTACCAGCCGTCGCTGTCGGTCCGCTTCATGGGCATCGACGAGAAGGCGATCATCTCGTACCTGGTCAGCGCCTACTACTCGACCGCCATCCTGGTGCCGGACGCGGTCGGCGTGCTGGAGAACGTGGAGATCGCGCACCGTCGCAGCTGAGCGCGCGGAACAGCGGGCGCGGGCCGTAACCGGCCGGCTCGAAGATCGTTTGACCTGATGACGGACGGCCCGCCCCCCCGAAGGCGGGCCGTCCGCCTGACCATGTCTGATCACTTCTGGTCGTACCCGATGGAATATCCGTCAGGAATGCGACCGTATCTGATCTTTCTCCCCGTCTTGACCGTTCCGCCCATTCCCCTGAGGTCGGTCGGCCCGAGCCGTTCCGTCCTTCCCCGGACGACCCGAGAGGTGTGTGGAGCCCATGCCCCAGCGTCGGCAGATCCGCCGGATACCGCCCGGCGGCGGTGGGGGCGCGGCGCCCGGGCGACGGGTGCGGCTGATCGGCGCGGCCGCCTGCGTGGTCGCGGTCTGCGCGCTGGTCGGCGGAGCGACAGCCTCCGGCGCGGGGCAGTCCGGCCGGCCCCCGCGCGGTCCGGCGGTGGACGTCTGCGTGTGCGACGAGACCGACGTGTCGCTGTCGGTACGGCCGGGCGGGCAGGTGACCGTCGGCGTGGACGTGGACGTCCAGGTCGGAGTCGGCGTCGCGCCGGGCGCCGGTGGTCCGGGGCACCACGGGCCCAAGCCGCCCCACGGGCACCACCCCTGCCACCCGTCCAAACCCGGCCCCAAGCCCACCTCGAAGCCCACCTCGAAGCCCAGCCCGAAGCCGACTTCGAAGCCCACCGCGCCGCCCTTCTCCCTGCCGCCCACGACCGCGCTTCCCACCCCCTCGATGCCCTTCCCGTCGACGCCCTTCTCCTCGCCCCCGCGCCCGACGGGGTTGCGCAGCGAGCCCGGGCGGCCGGTCGAGGGGCAGGTCGAGCCCGGGCAGGTCGGGCCGGGGCACGGCGGTGACGACCACGACGACGACTGGTGGGGGGACCACGGCTGGCACCACCACCATCACCACCCGCATCCCTGCCCCAGCCCGACGTCCACCCCCACCCCCACACCGACTCGTACGCCGACCCCGACAGCCACGCTGACGCGTACGCCCACCCCCACCCCCACCCCCACGCCCACCCCAACCCCAACCCCCACGCCGACTGGTACGCCGACGCCGACGCCGACACCCACCCCGACGCCGTCGCCCACTCCCACGCTGTCGCCGAGCCCTACGCCGACCCCGACTCCTACGCCGTCGCCGAGCCCGAGTCCGTCGCCGAGCCCGAGCCCGAGCCCGAGTGCGACTCCGAGCCCGAGTGCGACTCCGAGCCCGAGTGCGACTCCGAGCCCGAGTGCGACGCCCAGCCCGAGTGCGACTCCGAGCCCGAGTTCGACGCCCAGCCCGAGTCCGGCCCCCACGCCGTCACCGACCGTGCCCACGCCGACCCCGTCGTCGCCCGGTCCGACTCCGGCCCCCACTCCGGCGCCCGCGTCACCCGCGCCCCCGGCGTCGTCGGCCCCCGCACCGCCGTCGGTCCCCGCGCCGCCACCCGCCCCGGCGCCGGCTCCGCCCGCCCCCGCGCCCGCTGTGCCCGTTCCGGCCCCCGGGGACCCCGTGCCGGCGGCCCCGAGCCCGGCCGCGCCCAGCCCCGCGGCCTCGCCGAGCGCGGTGCGTCCGAGTCCGCTGTGGCCGACCCCGTCGGCGCGACCGGTGTTCCACGCCCCGGCGACGAAGCCCGCGCCCATGGTCCGGCGCCACCAGGGCATCTCGATGACCACCACGATGCTGATGATCATGGTCCCCGCCGTGATCGCGGCGGCTGCCCTGCGGCCGGGTCGCGGTGGCCGAGGACGCGGTGGCCGCTCGGGTTCGTCCTGACCGTTTCCCGGCGGTCCGTCGACCGGTTTCCGGTCGGCGGCGGCCCCGCCCCTGCGGCCCCGCCCCGGTCCCGGTCGGCCCGAGGCCGTCCCCCTGAACCTTTTCCTTTCCGTCACAAGCCAAGCCAGAGAAGGGAGTTCCCATGTCCGAGTGGGTGGCGTTGATCATCGCCATGGCGTCGGCCTGTGCCGTCGTCGTGGCGGTGGTGGTGCTCAGGCAGCGCCGACCGATCGAGGAGAGCACCGACGAGACCCCGGACGTCATCGAGTACATCACGATGATGATCGGGGTGGTCTACGCGATCGTCCTCGGTCTCGCCATCGCGGGTGTCTGGGAGGCGCGCGGCGCCGCACAGGACGACCTGTTCCGCGAGGCGCAGTCGCTGCGCGAGGTGAGCGACCGCGCGGTGATCTACCCGGTGGAGTTCCGGGACCAGGTCCGGGCCGACGTGGACGCCTACGTCTCTTACGTCGTGAACACCGAGTGGGACTACATGAAGGAGAACGGGGCGATCACCGAGAAGGGCGACCAGTTGCTCCAGAAGCTCCAGAACGACGTCGCCACCCGGGCGCCCGCCTCCGACCTGGAGTCGCAGTCCTACCAGCCGATCATGGACCGGGTCAGCGAGGCATCGGAGGCCCGCAATTCGCGCGGGCAGAACGCCGGGCCGACGATGCCCGGGGTGGTCTGGCTCGGTCTGATCGGTGGTGCGGTGGTGACCGTCGGCATGCTGTTCGCGCTGCAGATCCGGCGCACGCCGCGGGAGTTGACCCTGGCGCTCTGCTTCAGCGTGCTGATCGCCTTCCTGCTGTTCATGATCTGGGACTTCGACAATCCGTTCTCCCGGAGCGTGTCGGTGACCACCCAGCCGTTCGAGGACCTCTTCCCCTCGCTCAACCTCGGCGGCTGAGCGGGCGGAATCCGCTCGGTGTCGGCCCGGTGTCGGCTCGGCCTCCGCCCGGGATCCGGCCAGGTGATCTTCGGATAATCTGGCCCGGATCGTCGGGGGCCGGCCCCGGCGGAAGGAACAAGGGGATCCTCAGCAGTGTCCGACCCGACGCCGGATCTCGGCGCCCACTACCCGCCGGCCCGCCCGGAGCGCGCCTGGTTGTGGCTGCCCGCCTCGGAACGGCTCCGGCGGAAGAAGCAGCGCCGGATGTGGGAGGAGTACCGGAAGCGCTACCGCCCGGAGGACGAGGCCAAGGCCCGGCGGCGCAAGCACCTCCGGGACGAGGGTACGGACTGCTGCCTCGACGGCTGCTGCGAGATCGCCGACCCCTGCCTGATCGCCCTCATCCCCGTGATGATGGTCTCCGGCGTCCGGTTCGCCCTCACCGGCGCGCGCGGACGCCGGACGGCCGACCCGTCGGCCCCCGCACCGCGCGGGTTCGCGGCCGGCGTGCTGTACGGCGCGGTGCGCCACTACCGCACCGAGGTCAGCCCCCGGCGTCCGGCCTGCTGCCCGTACACGCCGTCCTGCTCGACCTACGCGGTGCAGGCACTGCACCGGCACGGCGCGCTGCGCGGGGCCCGGCTGACGGCCGGACGGCTGCTGCGCTGCCGCCCGGGCGCCGGCGGGACGGACCCGGTGCCGCCGCGCTGAACCCGCGCCGACTCTCGGGCGGTCGAGGCAGCACGGAGGCACGGACGGCCCGCGCGGATTTTCCGCGCGGGCCGCCGCTCACGCACTCATGCGCTCATGGCCGACGGGCCGTCAGCGGAGGCTGCTGTCCATCGAGTTGAGCATCGTGCCGGAGGCGTCGTCGTTCTCCAGGGAGAAGGCGAACAGCCCGCCCAGGCCCTTGCTCTTGGCGTAGGCCCCGCGCGCCTGGACGGCCTGCGGAGTGTCGCCGGTCCAGAAGTTGGTGCCGTCGTAGACCCAGCTGCTCTCGGTGACCGGGTCCCAGTGGGTCTGCGCCGCGGTCGGGTTGAGCTCCTTCCAGGCGGCCAGGCCGGCCTCCTGGCTCAGCGGCTTCTTCGCCGTCGGGCCGGTCGCGCTCTGGTACAGGCCGTAGTTGGAGCCGGCCGGGACACCGGTCCAGCCGCGCCAGTAGAACGGGATGCCCAGCACGATCTTGTTCGCCGGGAAGCCGCCGGGGATGCCGTACTCGGGCAGGCCGGTGGTGTACGCGGCGATCGTGGTGTCCACGTTGTACTTGCGGGTGCCCGGGGTGATCGGCGTGGTCGGGTCGGCCGGGCTGTCGTGCAGCGGGTCCTGGTGGTTGGTCGGGCCCGTGGCGTCCCACGCGCCGTGCATGTCGTAGGACATCACGTCGGCGTAGTCCAGGTAGGCGCCGATCTTGTCGGTCTCCAGCTGGGCGACCTTGTCCTGGCCGCTGGGCAGCGCGGCGGTCAGCAGGTACCGCTTGCCCTGGGCGGCGCCGAGGGCGTCCAGCTGGGTGCGGAACTCCTTGAGCAGCAGGGTGTAGTTCTGCTTGTCGGCCGCGGAGTAGTGGTTGCCGGTGTGGCCGCCGGCCGAGCCCGGGTACTCCCAGTCGAGGTCGACGCCGTCGAAGAGGCCCGCCGCCGAGGCCGGCCCGCCGGAGGCGTCACCGGCCACGCCGGTCGGCAGGTTCCCCTTGAGGAACATGTCGACGCAGGAGGAGACGAAGGCCTTGCGGGAGGAGTCGGTGGCCGCCGCGTCGGAGAAGTACTTGGAGTACGTCCAGCCGCCGATCGAGATGGTGAAGCGCAGGTTCGGGTACTTGGCCTTCAGCTGCCGGAGCTGGTTGAAGTTGCCCTTGAGCGGCTGCTCCCAGGTGTCGCTGCTGCCGTCCACACTGGTGCCGGCGCCGTAGTCGGCCTGGTAGTCGGCGTAGGCGTCGCCCGCGCCGTCACCGGCGTTCGGGTTGGACTCGTTGGCCGAGTCGGAGGCCTTCACCGCCTGGAAGCAGGTGAACTTCGTCGGGTCGATGTTGGCGAACGCGTAGTGGACGACGTCCAGCTTGGCCGCCGCGCCGCTGGTGTCGACGTTCTTCGCGTTGTACGCGTTCTCGTAGACGCCCCACTGGTCGAAGTAGGCCGAGCGGACCGGCTGCTGGGCCGGGGCGGCCGCGGTCGTGGTGCTCACCGGGGCGGACTGGGCGGAGGCGTGGCTGCCGGAGTAGCCCTGGACGCTGAAGGTGTAGCTCTTGCCCGGCAGCAGCGAGCTGACCGCGACGGAGGTGCCCATCGAGGTGGCGACGAGCTGGCCGTTGGACCACACCTTGTAGGCGACGGCGCCGTCACCGCTGGTGAGGGTGGAGGGCTGCCAGGTGAGCACCACCGCGTTGGACGTCGTCCTGGTGACCGCGAAGCCGGTCGGGGTGGTGACCTTGCCGTCCCCGGCCGGGCCGCTCGCGGTGGCCGTCGGGGTCGGGGTGGCGGTCGTGGGGGTGCCGGTCGGGCTGTTGGTCGCCGTCGGGCTGCCGGTGGCGGTCGGGCTGCCGGTCGCCGTGGGACTCGCGGTCGGGCTGGCCGTGGCGGTCGGACTCGCGGTGGCCGTGGGGCTGGCGGTCGCGGTGGGCCCGGCCGGGCCGGTCAGGGTGAGGTCGTCCGCGTAGTACGTGCCGGTGCCGTACCAGCCGTGGGTGAAGACCGTGACGGAGGTCGTGGTGGCACCGGTGGTGAAGGTGGTGCTCAGCTGGTTCCAGCCGGTCCCGCCCGGCGTCCAGACCGAGGAGTTGACGCCGGTACCGGTGGCGCCCAGGTAGACGTAGCTGCCCTGGACCCAGCCGGCCAGGGTGTACGTGGTGTTCGGCTGGACGGCGACGGTCTGCTGGCACTGCGCGGTGTCGGCGGCCGAGGCGGCGCCGCTGAGCGCGCGGCTCCCGCCGTGCACCGGGGTGGTGACGACGGACCCGTTGGAGCAGGTCCAGCCGGCCAGGGTGCCGGTCTCGAAGTCGCCGTTGGCCAGCAGGTTGACCGGGGCGGCCGAGGCGGAGCCGAAGGTCAGGGCGATGGCGGCGCCGCTGGTGGTCAGGGTGGCGGCCAGGGCCAGCGCGGTGGCCCGTCTGCGCTGGGCGGCCCGGCGGCCGGCACGCTCCCCGGCGGGGTTGGCGGGCCGTGCGGGCATGACGCGATCGTGCATGCGGTGGGTCCTCCGGATGTGTGGGGGTTCCGGCGGTGCGGTGGCCCGGACGGGCCGAGGGGAGCCGGCCCGGGCGCGGTGGGGGCGCGCGGGCTGGTGACACGTGCTGACGAGCGGTGCGCGGACACGACGGGCTGCCGGCCCGTGCACGTCACGACTGAACAGATTGGACTGGACCAATATTCGCCGTCAAGGGTGTCCGCCCGCTGGACCGCCTCCGGCCCCGGCAGCGGCGGCCCCGGACAGCGGCGGCCGGGGTGGCGCGGGCCCGGTAGGTTGGCCGGTACGAGCAGGCCCGTCGAACGCAGGAGGCGCGATGGACAGCCAGGACTGGGACGACCGCTACGCCGCGAGCGAGCTGGTGTGGGGCGCGGCGCCCAACCAGTGGGTGGTCCGTGAACTGACCGGCCGCACCCCCGGCCACGCCCTCGACCTCGCCGCCGGAGAGGGCCGCAACGCCATCTGGCTGGCCGCCCAGGGCTGGGAGGTCACCGGACTGGACTTCTCCGCCGTCGCCCTGGAGCGCGCCGAACGGCTCACCGCCGACCTGCCCGACGAGGTCGCCGACCGGCTCACCTGGCGCCACGGCGACGCCCGTGCCTTCGAGGCCCCCGCCGTCGGCTACGACCTCGTCCTGGTCGCCTACCTCCAGATCCCGGCCTCGGGCCGCCGGGCCGCGCTGCGCCGCGCCGCCGACGCGCTCGCCCCCGGCGGCACCCTGCTCGTCATCGGGCACGACCTGAGCAACCTCACCGAGGGCGTCGGCGGCCCGCAGGACCCGGCCGTGCTCTTCACCCCCGAGGACGTCCTGGCCGACCTCGCCGACCGCGGGCTGCGCCCCGTCCGGGCCGAGCGGGTGCACCGTACGGTCGGCGGCGAGCCCGGGCACAAGGGCGGTGAGGCCGGCGTGGGCGGACGGGTCGCGGTGGACGCGCTGGTGCGGCTGGAGCGCGGCGCCGGGTGACTCCCGGCTGTCGGCCCTCGGGGAGGCCGGTGGCACCTGCCGTCCGGCGGAGCCCGGTCCGCCCGGCGGCGTACGACGGCTGACGAGACGTCAACTAGCGTGTGAGTCATGAGGATTCGCGTGCTTCCGGCGGCCGTGGTCGCCGCGCTGCTGCTGGCCGGTTGCGGTGGTGCGGGTCCGGGCTCCGGCTCCTCCGACGAGGAGCGGCCGGGGCCCGGGCCGGCCGGCGTGTCGCCGACCGGCCCGCCCTCGGCCACCGTGCCCTCGGACAGTGCGCCCCCGGCCGGTGTCGAGCGTCGCGCCGACGGCGCCCAGCTGCTCTACCGCGCCGGGGGCGGCCGCAGCGCGCAGAACCCGGCCTTCTCCCCGGACGGCCGCTCCGTCCTGCTGACCGAGTTCAGCGGGGGCTACAACAAGGGCGCCGCCGCCCTCGGCGTCCTGTCGCTGGACGGCGGCGCCCCGCGCACGGTGGTGGCGGACCCCGACCGGGCGGCCGTCAACCTCCCGGGCGCCAGCTGGAACGCGGCCGCCGACGCCTTCGCCTTCGCCACCGACCGGGAGTCCGAGCACGACGAGATCTGGCTGATGCGGCCGGGCGGCGCCCCCGAGCGGGTGACCGGGCACGCCGACGGCAGCGGCTACAGCGAGCCGAGTTTCTCCCCGGACGGCGAGTGGATCGTCTTCCAGCAGAGCCGGGAGCCGGAGCACGCCGCCCTGCCGGGCGACGCGGCCGAACAACAGGACTCGCTCTGGAAGGTTCGCCGCGGCGGCGGCGCTCCCGTCCTGCTGGTGGACGGCCGGGGCACCGGCACCGACAACCGGCAGCCGAACTGGTCCCCGACGGGCGACCGGATCGTCTTCCAGCGGCGGAGCGCGGGCCGCGAGGACTGGTCGCTGTGGACGGTGGACCCGGACGGCGGCGGACTGCGGCGGGTCACCGGGGCGCCGGGCGAGCACACCGACCCGAGCTGGTCCCCGGACGGCCGCTACCTGGTCTTCTCCTCCACCCTGGGCGACCTGCCGAACGCCCAGGTCTTCGTGCTGGAGGCGGCCGGCGGCACTCCCGTCCGGGTGACCGGCGACGACGGCGCCTACGACGGCGCGCCGAGCTGGTCCCCGGACGGGCGGTGGATCGCCTTCGAGTCCGCCCCGGGCGGCGAGGCCGGCCCCGCCGCCCTCTGGCGCATCCCGGCGCCCGGCCTTCGCTAAAGGGCCTGGCCGACGGTGATCGTCACCACCGAGTACTGCGCGACGGTCAGCGGCACGCTGACCGTCCCACCGGTGACGGTGTACGGGACGGCCTTGGGCGCCGGGTCGGTGCCGTCCGGACTCGCGACGGTGACGGCGGAGACGCTCGCCCCGGCCGGGAGGGCCCAGGAGAGCGTGCAGTTGGCGGGCGCGCTGCGGAACGCCGCCGGGGTGTCGCCGAAGTTGGTGAAGTTCACCAGGTGGACGACGGTGTCGGTGCCGAGCCGTCGGGCGTCCAGGAAGATCCGGCGGTCCCCGGCGAGGGTGACCTCCGGCGGGGCGGACTGGCGGACGGCGGTGAGCAGTTGGTCGGCCGAGGCCTGGTCGGTCCGGGTGAGGTAGTTCAGCCCGGGCAGCGCCTTGACGTACCAACAGCTGCCGCTGCCGTAGGAGTTCTGCCTGGTGGCGGGCAACGGGTCGGCCCTGCGCAGGCCGAGCACGTCGGAGAGCGCGAACTCGCTCCGCTGTCCGCCAAGTTCGTCGAGCGCGGTGGGTGCCGGGCCGGTGATCACGATCGTCCCGCCGGCCGCGACGAAGCCGCGCAGCAGTGCCGCCTCGGCGTCCGAGACCGCCTGGAGGTTGGGCAGCAGCAGGACCTTGAACCGGGCCAGGTCGTCGGCGGTCAGGCCGGGACTGGGCACCGTGTCGAACGGGACGTGGGCGTAGACCAGCGCCTTGACGGTGCCCCGGAACTCACCGAGCCAGGGCAGCGAGGCGCAGCTCATCTCCGGGTCGTCGCCGCCCCACCAGTCGGCGATCCCGGCCGGGGCCGTGGCGTTGACGTACATCCCGTTGCCCTCGCCGGGGGACACGTAGTCTCGGGACGGCGCGGAGTGGTAGACGCCGACCCGCGCGATCGACACCGGGTCGTAGAGCCTGGTCTGGTTGGTGCGCACGAAGCGGTACATCCGGGTGCGCATCGCGGCGTCCACGGTGTCGTTCTTGAACGGGGTCTTCACCTCGTACGGGTTGCAGCCGGCCGCGATCAGCTGGGACATCACCAGCGAGGCGTCGTCGGCCTGCCAGCCGTAGGAGAACGCCCAGGCCGGCTTGGTGCCGCTGGCGGCGCGGGCGTACTTGTACATGGAGATCAGGCAGACCCAGTCGGCGGCGGTGGCGTGCCGCATGCCGTCGTAGTTGCCGAGGATGTCCACCTCCCAGACCTGGCTGACGGCGCCGGGGGCCTGGCGCAGGTAGCCGCCGTCCAGGCCGATCGAGGTGGCGTAGCGGTAGTCCATCGACACGGTCTCGACGAAGGTGACCAGGTCGGGGTTGACCGAGCGGCCGGCGTCGGCGATGTCCAGCTGGAACCGGAGCAGGTTGCGGTGGCGCCACTCGACGTAGCGGCGGAAGACCGGGTCGGCGAAGTTCGCGGCCTTGGGCAGGGCGAGGCCGGTGTCGGCCTTGAACGCGGCCGCGCCCCAGGTGGAGGCGTCGCACCAGGAGAGCACACCGTCGAAGTAGATCGGGACGTCCGGCCAGATGCCGTCCACGCCGGTCGCGGCCACGCCCTTGATCCGCTTGAGGTAGTAGTCCCGCCAGGGCGAGTTGGGGCTGAGCCAGACGCTCTCGTCGCCCGGGTCGACCCAGACCACCACGCTGCCGTAGAACACGTTGGGCTTGCCGGCGAGGTCGCGCTGGACCCAGTTCTTGCCCTGGTCGTTCTTGTAGAAGGAGCGGCCCTTCTCCCCGCCGGGGGAGATCAGCTCCAGCGACGGGTAGTACATGACGACCTTGAGGCCGGCCGCGTGGGCCAGGCCGGTGAACTGCTTCACCTCGGCCATGTGGGCGGCGAACTGGGCGTCTGTGAGCCAGTCGGAGAGCAGGGTGTCCAGCTCGATGACGCTGACCTCCTGCGCCTTGAGGGCGTCCACGGCGCTCTGCATGTCGGCGGGCTCGTTGAAGGTGCCGTCGGCGATGCGGGCGTAGCGGGCCCAGTCCGGCCAGGTCTGTGCGGCGGCTCCGGCGCGCAGCCCGGCGTGGGAGGACGGCCAGAGGCCGTCGTACTGCGCCGTGCCGAATTCGTGGTCCCGTGCCGGGGCGGCCCAGGCCGTGCCGCCGGGCAGCAGCCGGACGGTGGCCAGCGCGCCGCCGGCGCCGAGGCCGGCCCGGAGCAGCCGGCGCCGGCCGAGGCGGGATCCCTCCGGTCGCTGCGGTGCTGCGTGCTGTTCGGTTCCGTCGTGCCGTTCGGTTCCTTCGTGCTGCTCGGGCATGGTGGTCCCCCCAGCGAGAGCGGGCGGCGCGCTTCGGCACGGCCCGGGAACGGTCGTGAGCACTGCGAGTCGTGGGTACTTCTCCGTCGTGGGCACGGTGAGGCGTGGGCACCGCGATCGGCGCGTGGACGGCGCGTCGGTGCTGCCGGGCGCCGTCCCGGGGCCGACCCTAGACCGTGTGCCGCCCCGGCCGTCCGGTCGCGGTCCACGGTTACGCCAGACGTCGGACCGCCGGTTCCCTCAGTGTGCGGACCGTTGTCGGGGTGAGGTCCGGGGGAGTACGGGGTACAGGTGCTCGCAGGGCGCCGTCGATGATCATAAATTCTCTACAGTGCTGTAGATTCGCGGCACGGACGGTGGCAGAACGGAGGAGGACGCGATGAGCGTTTCGCTGGCCAAGGGGCAGAAGATCAGCCTGGAGAAGCCGGGGGGTGGGCAGCTGAGCCTGGTCCGGATGGGCCTCGGCTGGAAGGCGGCGGAGCGCAAGGGCTTCCTCGCCAAGCTGCTCGCCGCCGGCCGGGAGATCGACCTGGACGCCTCGGCGGTGCTGTTCGCCCAGGGGCGACCGGTGGACGTGGTGTTCTTCCAACACCTCAACAGCAACGACGGTTCGGTCCGGCACAGCGGGGACAACCTGGTCGGCGGCGCGGGCGACGCGACCGACGACGAGTCGATCACGGTCAACCTGACCACCGTCTCCGCCGAGGTCGACCAGATCGTCTTCACCGTCAACTCCTTCACCGGGCAGACCTTCCAGGAGGTCGAGGCGGCGTTCTGCCGGCTCGTGGACGAGACCACCGGCGTCGAGCTGGCGCGCTACACGCTCACCGGCGGCGGCCCGTACACCGCGCAGATCATGGCCAAGGTGCAGCGCACGGAGACCGGCTGGCAGATGGCCGCGATCGGCCAGCCGGCCAGTGGGCGGACCTTCCAGGACCTGATGCCGGAGCTGGTCAAGCACCTCTGATCGCCCGTGGAGGGTTCCGGCTCCCCGGCGTTCCGGCGTTCCGGCGTCCTGACGCCCTGTCGGGCCGGAGCCCCGAGCCCCGGCGCCCCGGCGTCAGTCGATGTCGCGGCGCCGGAACCCGGCCAGGGCCAGGGCGATCAGGGCGGCCGCGACCAGGGTGAGCACGGCGAGCGGCGTCCAGTCCATCGCGGCCGCCGGGAGCCGGGGCACCCGGCCGTACGGGGAGAGCCGCTCCAGGCCCGCGGGGAGGTCGAGCAGCGGGCCCAGGTAGCCGATCACGAAGGCGTAGCCGGGCACCAGCCAGGCCAGTGGCGCGGCCCGGGGCAGCCAGCCGTACACCGCGGCGGCGAAACCCACCGTCACCCACTGGGCGGGCGCGAAGGCCAGTGCCGCGCCGGTCAGCCGCAGGAACGCGCCCCCGTCGCCGCTGGACAGCGCCCCGGCCAGGCCGAAGCCCACGCCCGCCGCCAGCAGGACGGCGGTGGAGCCCAGCAGGGCCGCCGCCAGGTGCCCGCCCAGCCAGGCCGACCGTGACACGCCGGTGGCCAGCACCGGCACCGCCCGTCCGGCGCTCTCCTCGGCACGCGGGCGCAGCGTGGCCAGCACCGCGTGGACGCCGCCGAGCACGGCGACCACCAGCATGGTCAGCGCGGCGTAGGAGTCGGCGAGGGTGTGTCCGCCGAGCCGCTCCAGCGCCTCTCGGATCCGGTCGACGTCCCCCAGCATCGAGTCGGCTTCGCCGAGCAGCGAGCCGTACATCGCGCCGACCAGCAGCAGGGCGGCCGCGAAGCCGCCGAACAGACCGCGGTGCAGGCGCAGCGCCAGGCCGAACGGGGTGCCCAGGGCCGGGCCGCCGGTGGCCGGGCCGGGACGGGCGGCGCGCAGGCCGGCGCCGTGGTCGCGGCGGCTGCTGAGCGCGAACCCGGCGGCGGCGGTCGCGGCGGCCAGGGCGAGCGCGGGCAGCAGCGGCCACCAGCGGTCGTCCACGAAGGGGTAGCTGCGCTGCAGCCAGCCGATCGGGGAGGCCCAGGAGAGCGCGCCCGAGCCGGCGTCCCCGGCCGCGCGCAGCGCGTACGCGCCGCCGAGCACGGCGAGGGCGAGCCCGGAGGCGGTCCGGGCGTGCGCACCGAGCTGGACGGTGACGGCGGCCACCGCGGCGAACAGCAGCCCGGCGAGGGCGGTCGCGGCGCCGTACAGCGCCGATCCGCCGGCGGTGAGGCCGGGGACGCCCAGCGCGGGCAGGCCGGCCGCGAGCAGCAGGCCGAGCGCGAGGTCGGCGACGGCGGCGGTGGCCAGGGCGGCGGCGAGCGGGGCGTGCCGGCCGACGGCGGCCGAGCGGAGCAGTTCGGCGCGGCCGCTCTCCTCCTCGGCCCGGGTGTGCCGGGTGACGGTGAGGACGCTCAGCAGCCCGGCCAGGACGGCCAGCAGACCGAGCATCCGGTGGCCGAGCATGGCGCCCCAGGTGTAGTCGGCCAGGTAGTGGGCCGGTCCGCTCATCGCGAGCATCGCCGGGTTGTCCGAGCCGTGGGCGATGGAGGCGCGGTCGGCGGCGGTCGGGTAGAGGGTGTGGACGCTGTTGGCGGTGGACAGGGTGACCAGCCAGAGGCCGAGCACCCACGCGGACAGCCGCAGCCGGTCGCGGCGCAGGGCGAAGCGGAGCAGCGCGGTGGTGCCGGCCAGGGTGGTGCGGGTCGCCGTGCGGCGAGGGGCGGCGGCGCGGTCGGTGGCCGGTTCGGCGGCGGTGGCGGTCATCGCAGGGCCTCGCCGTCGGCGCGGTGCCCGTCGGCGGCCGGCTCGTCGCCGTAGTGGCGCAGCATGAGCTCCTCCAGCGTGGGCGGGTGGCTGAGCAGGCCGCGCAGTCCGGCCGCGCTCAGGAGCCGTACGGCGGCGTCGAGTTGGGCGCCGTCCACGGCGAACCGGACCCGGTCGCCCTCGGTGTGCAGGCCGTGCACGCCGGTCAGCGCCTCCAGTCCCGGGACCGGGCGCAGGGTCCGGGCCTCGACGGTGGTGCGGGTGAGGTGGCGCAGCTCGTCGAGGGAGCCGCTCTGCACGACCCGGCCGTGCCGGACGATGCTGACCCGGTCGCCCAGCTTCTCCACCTCGTCCAGGATGTGGCTGGAGAGCAGGACGGTGCGGCCGTCCTCCTTGGCCCGGCGCACGACGTCCTGGAAGACCACCTCCATCAGCGGGTCGAGGCCGGAGGTCGGCTCGTCGAGCAGCAGCAGCTCGGCGTCGGAGGCGAGCGCGGCGACGATGGCGACCTTCTGCCGGTTGCCCTTGGAGTAGCTGCGGCCCTTCTTGGTCGGGTCGAGGGCGAAGCGCTCGATCAGCTCGTCGCGGCGGCGGCGGTCGAGCCGGCCGCGCAGCCGGGAGAGCAGGTCGATGGCCTCGCCGCCGGTGAGGTTGGGCCAGAGCTCGACGTCGCCGGGCACGTAGGCGAGGCGGCGGTGCAGCTCGACGGCGTCGTGCCAGGGGTCCTTGCCGAGCATGCGGGCGCTGCCGCCGTCGGCGCGCAGCAGGCCGAGCAGGACGCGGATGGTCGTGGACTTCCCGGATCCGTTGGGCCCGAGGAAGCCGTGGACCTCGCCGGTCTCGACGGTGAGGTCGAGGCCGTCCAGCGCGGTGGTCCGGCCGAAGGTCTTGCGGAGGCCGGACAGGGTGATGGCCTTGGTCATGGTTGTGAAGCTATCGTAGTTTCAGAAAAACGTGAATATTGAGAAGCGTTAAAGTTCGACAGGGACGAGTGATCACCGGAAAGGGGCTCAGGGTGGCGCGGGGAACGAAGGGGCCGGGGGAGCCCGAGGAGGAGCGCGAGGACAAGGCGCTGTCGGACTTCGTCGAGCGCTTCGCCGCGGAGCTGGTGGTCGCGGGCATGGGCCGGATGCCGTCCCGGATCTTCTCCTGCCTGATGGCGGAGGAGAGCGGAGTGCTCACCTCCGCCGAACTCTCCGAACGGCTGCGGATCAGCCCGGCGGCCGTGTCCGGCGCGATGCGCTACCTGATCCAGGTCGGCCTGGTCGCCAAGGAGCGCGAGCCCGGCTCCCGGCGGGACCGCTACCGGGTGCTCAACGACGTCTGGTTCGAGTCGCTGACCCGGCGCGACGAGATCATGCTGCGCTGGATCCGGGTGCTGCGCGACGGCGAGGCCACCGTCGGCGCCGGCACCGTGGCGGGGGAGCGGCTGGCGGAGAGCGCCGCCTTCTTCGAGTTCATGATCGACGAGCTGCACGGGATGCTCGGCCGCTGGCGCGAGCACCGCGCGGCCGGGACGCGGTAGCGGGTCGGCCCGGACGCGGAGCGTCGGCACGGGGTGCGTTCCGCGGCGGGAAGACCGTGCTCACCGGCCCGGTGGAGATCCCCCGCTCCGGGGAGCCGCTGCCGACCGTCGGTCGGCGCTACTCGGTGTTGGACTCCGTGGGGCGGGACGGGGGCGGGAGGGCGTGTCAATCCCGGGCGGGGGCGCCCGGGACGGACCGTGGGCCGCCCGTGACGAGCCGG
>NZ_JBHXEM010000096.1:0-18809 GCF_042724755.1 Kitasatospora sp. NPDC127067
GTCCTCGGGCCAGTAGGTGCCGGCGGTGAGCGGCGCCAGGTTGAACCCGATCAGGACAGCACCGGTCAGAACAGGACCTTCTCGTTGTTCGGCTGCAGCGTGCCGGTGGTCACCCCGGCGGCCGAGACCAGCAGCTGGCCGGCCGGCTTGCCGTCGGTGCCGAGCACCTCGGCGGTGACCGGCGTGGTCTCGTCCGGCGCGGTGATCTGGAGGCCGGTGAGCACGTGGCAGGTCGCGTCCGACTTGTCGCAGGCGCTCCACTTGAGGCCCGCGTAGCCGGACTTGTTGGGCTTCAGGGTGACCAGCACCGCCGGCCCGGGGTGGGCCTCGCGGTTGGCCGACAGCGCGTCCGCGCTGTTGTCGGCCTTCAGGCCGCCGAAGCCCGGGTACCCGTACAGGGTGCAGTTGTGGTCGCTCTTGTTCTTGATCGTCAGCATGGCCGAGCCCGCGCCCTTGAGCTGCACGGTGGCCGTGATCTCGTCGCTCTTGCACCGCGAACCGGCCGCCTGGCCGGCCATCGGGTCGCCGGGGACGGTGGCCCCGGCGGCGCTCGCCTTCGGGTCGCCCGGCTTGTCGTCGGTGTACTTCACGTCGTCGCACGCGGTCAGCAGGACGGTCGCCGCGAGGGCGGCGACACCGGCGGCGACTAACCTGGCAGGCCTGCGAACGGTCATGGTCCCCCCAAGGGTGAGTAATGGCATGGGTCTGTCACCCTAAGTACGAAGGCCGTGGCAGAACGGTTCCATTGAGGCTGCAGTTTGTCAGAGCTGACCGTTTTCTTCCTTTTCCTGACCGATTTCGGCCGCTACTGGCGCGAACTGGCGCCGCCCACACGACACCGCCCCGCCCGGCGGGTGCCGGACGGGGCGGTACGGGTGGAGGAGGACCGGATCAGGCGGCCGGCGTCGCGGCCACCGGCTGGGCCGGCTTCCCGCTCTTCCCGCCGCCGAGGACGTTGAAGAACACGGCCAGGGTCGGGACCAGGTAGAGCAGCCAGATCACCAGCTGGAGCACCGTCGGGTCCGGCTGGAAGTTGAAGACGCCCTTCAGCAGGGTGCCGTACCAGCTGTCCTTGGGGATGGTGCTGGAGATGTCGAAGGCCGTGCTCTGCAGACCGGGCAGCCAGCCGGCCTCCTGGAGGTCGTGCACGCCGTAGGCGAGGACGCCGGCCGCGACCACGACCAGCATCGCGCCCGTCCAGGTGAAGAACTTGGCCAGGTTGATCTTCAGCGCGCCCCGGTAGAACAGCCAGCCGAGCAGCACCGAGGTGAGCAGGCCGAGCGCGGCGCCGATCAGCGGGTTCCAGCCGTCGCCGGTGGCCTGGACCGCGGTCCAGATGAACAGCGAGGTCTCCAGGCCCTCGCGGCCGACGGCCAGGAAGGCGGTGACCACCAGGGCCGTGGTGCCCATCGCGATCGCCGCGTCCAGCTTGCCGTGCAGCTCGGTCTTCAGGTGCCGGGCGGTGCGCCGCATCCAGAACACCATCCAGGTCACCAGGCCGACCGAGATGATCGACAGCGAGCCGCCGAGCGCCTCCTGGGCCTCGAAGGTGAGCTGCGAGGAGCCGAACTGCAGCAGCGCGCCGAAGGCCATGGAGAGCGCCACGGCCGAGCCGACGCCGATCCACACCGGCGGCAGCCGGTCCTTGCGGCCGGTCTTGACCAGGTAGGCGATCAGGATGCAGACGACCAGGCTGGCTTCGAGGCCTTCGCGCAGGCCGATCAGGTAGTTGCCGAACACGCGGGCTCCTGGGGGGGTGTAGAGGTGGTACCGGGGGGGCGGGTGGGGTCAGCCGAGCAGGGCCTGGCCCCACCACTCCCCCGGCTTGCGCACGCCCGCCGGGCAGGCGAAGTGGGCGGAGCCGACGTGCTGGATGTACTCGTTGAGCTTGTCGCTCGCCGCGAGGCGGGTCTGCAGCGGAACGAAGGCCTTGCGGGTGTCGCGCTGGTAGGCGAGGAAGAACAGCCCGGCGTCCAGGCGGCCGAGGCCGTCGGTGCCGTCGGTGAAGGAGAAGCCGCGGCGCAGGATCATCAGGCCGTCGTTGGCGTCCGGGTGGGCGAGCGCGACGTGCGAGGTCGCGGGCATCGCCTTGAGGTCCGGCGCGTCGTGCTCCTTGCCCTTGCCGTACGGGGCGCCCTCGCCCTTGGTGCGGCCGAAGGTGTCCTCCTGGTCCTTGAGCGAGGCGCGGTCCCAGGTCTCGATGTGCATCCGGATCCGCCGGGCGACCAGGTAGGAGCCGCCGGTCATCCACTCCGGGCCGTCGCCGGGCGCGGCCCAGACGTGGTCGGCCAGCTTCCCGGTGTCGGTGCCCGCGATGTTGTGGGTGCCGTCCTTGAACCCCATCAGGTTGCGCGGGGTCTGCTCGTCCGGGGTGGTCGAGGAGGTCTTGCCGAAGCCCAGCTGCGACCAGCGGATGTTGACGGTGCCCATGCCGATCCGGGCCAGGTTGCGGATCGCGTGCACGGCGACCTGCGGGTCGTCGGCGCAGGCCTGGACGCAGAGGTCGCCGCCGCTGCGGGTCGGGTCGAGCTTGTCGCCCTTGAAGTTCGGCAGGTCGATCAGGGCCTCGGGGCGCTTGGCCCGGAGGCCGAAGCGGTCCACGCCGTCCTTCTCGAACAGGCTCGGGCCGAAGCCGATGGTCAGGGTGAGCCGGGAGGCGGGCAGGCCGAGGGCCTCGCCGGTGTCGTCCGGCGGCGCCTCCGGCGAGCCGGGCACCGCGCCGGTGCCGACCTCGCGGCCGCCGGTCATCGCGGCGGCCGCCTTGGTCCACTCCTTGAGCAGCTTGACCAGGGACTCCCGGGTGGCCTTCTCGGAGACGTCGAAGGCGGCGAAGTGCAGCCGGTCCTGGACCGGGGTGGAGATGCCCGCCTGGTGCTCGCCGTAGAACGGCAACTCGGCGCCGACCGGGGCGGCGACCGGGACGGCGTCGTCCTGCCGGGTGGCGGCCGCCACCGAGCCGACGGCGGCGGCGCCGAGCGCGACGCCCGCGCCGGCCCAGCCGATGACGGCGCGTCGGCTGACCGCGCTCCTGGTGCCGGCGGCGTCGGCGGTGGCCGGCGTCCCGTTCTGCTGCTCGTTCTCCGCGTCCATCGGCGGGCGGGCCCTTCTACTGTGCTGGACTGTGCGCTGACCCGCGGAGGCCGTGGGGCCCGGATCGCGGGCCGCCACGGCGTCGGCGGGGTACTTCGGGTGGGGTGGCCGGTTACTTGACGACCACGGCGGCGGCCAGCTTCGACAGCGGCTCGCCCAGCGAGTTGACCGCGTCGGAGAAGGCCTTGCGCTCGGTCTCGGTGACCTTGTCGTAGGAGGTGAAGGTGCCGTCGGCCTGCTTGTACTTGGCCAGCAGGGCGTTGATGGCGGCGAACTCGGAGTCCAGCGTCTTCGCGAGCTCCGCGTCCTTCTCGGAGGCGACCGGCTTCAGCAGCTCGTAGGCCTTCTGCGCGCCCTCGACGTTGGCCTGGAAGTCGGCCAGGTCGGTGTGGCTGTAGCGGTCCTCCTCACCGGTGATCTTGTTGGTGGCGACCTCGTCCAGCAGCTCCTTGGCGCCGTTGGCCATGCTGGTCGCGGTGATCTCGGCCTCGGGGATCTTCTTCTGCCAGTCCTTGAGGTCGGCGACCAGCTGGTCGGCGAGCTTCTTCTCGTCGTCGCCGATCTTCGCGTCGGCCCAGAGCGACTTCTCCAGCTTGTGCCAGCCGGTCCACTCCTGGCCCTGCTCCAGCTTGTCCTCGCGGGTGTCGGTCTTCGGGTCGACGTCGCCGAAGCTCTCGGCGACCGGCTCGGTGCGCTCCCAGCCGGTGCGCGAGGGCGCGTACAGCGACTTGGCCTTCTCCAGGTCGCCGGACTTGATCGCGGCGGCGAAGGCCTCGACGGCCGGGATGGTGGCGTCGGCCTGCTCCTGGGCGTACGTGCGGTAGGCGGTGACGGCGGCGGCCAGGCGCGGGTCGGCCGGCGCGGCGCTGCCGCCCTCGCCGGTGACGGTGATCTTCTGGCGGATGCCGTCGCCGACCATGCCAGGCTTGCAGGCGATCTCGTACGAGCCGGCCTTGATCTCGGCGTTGATGCTGGCCTTGGTGCCGGGGCCGATGTTCTCGCGCTCGGTGACGATCTTGTCGCCGTCGCCGTAGACGTAGACCTCGGTGGTCTTGGAGCCCTTGTTGCTGATGTCCAGCACGACGTGGCCGGCCGGGAAGCTGGTCCTGGAGACCTCGCAGGCGGTGTCGGTCGCGTTCACCGTGACCGCGCCGGAGGAGGCCGCCTTGTCGTCCTTCTTGGACGCGCAGCCGGCCAGGGTTGCGGTCGCCACGGCGAGGGTGAGCAGCGCGGCTGCGGTGGAACGGCGACGGGCGGACATGCGGGCTCCAACGGAAAAGGGCATGGGTGTGCCATGGCAGTGCGGGCGGCTGGGGGCCAGCCGACCATCATTAGCTAAGGCATACCTTACGTAAAGACGATTTTTCGTCTACACCCACCCCCTGAACCGTTACCTTCCCGGTGTCCGGCGGGCGGCCGCCCGGGCCGTCCAGCGGCCCTCGTGGCGGCTGATCCTGATCGGGTGCCCGAAGGTCTCGCTGATCAGCTCCGTCGTCATCACCTCCGCCACCGGCCCGGCCGCGACGCACTCGCCGCCGCGCAGCAGCAGGGCGTGGGTGGTGCTCTCCGGCAGCTCCTCCAGATGGTGGGTGACCAGCACGCTGGCCAGCTCCGGATGCTGGTGGCGCAGCAGGTCCAGACTGTCCAGCAGCAGTTCGCGGGCGGTCAGGTCGAGCCCGGTGGCGGGCTCGTCGAGCAGCAGCAGCCGGGGGCTGGGCATCAGCGCACGGGCGATCAGGGCCCGGCCGCGCTCGCCCTGGGACAGCGTCGTCCACGCGGCGTCGGCCATCGCGCGCATCCCGAGCGTGTCGATCAGCCGCTCGGCCCGCTCCAGCGCCTCCGGGGCCGGCTTGCGGTGGAACTCCGGCTCGATGGTGTTGGTGTGCCCGGTGAGCACCACCTCGCGCACGGTCAGCGGCGAACGCAGCGGGTGGCGCGGGTTGACGTGCCCGAGGTGGGCGCGCAGCTCGCGGACGTCCACCCGGCCGAGCCGGCGCCCGAGCACGTCCACCTCGCCGCGGGTGGGGTGGGAGACCGCGCCGAGCAGCGCGAGCAGGGTGGACTTGCCCGCGCCGTTCGGACCGAGCAGCGCCCAGTGCTCGCCCGGCCTGATCTCCAGGGTGATCCCGCGCAGCAGGTGGCGGCCGTCGCGCACGACGTCCACGTCCCGGGTGCGCAGCAGCGGCCCGGCGAAGTCGGGGGCGGATGAATTCATGGGACTCCGATCGCGGCGCCGGGCAGGGTGCGGGCGGGGCGCCGCACCGGACGGGCCGGCGCCGTCCGTCCGCGTGCAGAGTACAACCGTCGGCCGTGTACGGGCCCGGACGTCCGAGGGGTGGACGCGCCAGAACCCTGTTGTCCGGAGGGAGTTGGGAGGAGGATCGTGCCTCCGAGGGGAAGCGGGGACGAGGGGGACGAGGATGACCGGAGAGCGGGTCGACACCCTGCACGCGCTGGTCGAACGGCAGGCCCGGCTGGCGCCGGAGGCGGTGGCCGTGCGCTGCGGCCGGCGGGAGCTGAGCTACGGGGAGCTGGACGCGCGGGCCGGGCGGCTGGCCGCGTTGCTGGCGGAGCGGGGCCTGGCCCCGGGCGGCCGGGCGGCGGTCGCGCTCGGCCGGGGCACCGAGGTGTACGTGGCGCTGCTGGCCGTGCTGAAGGCGGGCGCGGCGTTCGTACCGCTGGAACCGGCCGCGCCGGACGCACTGCTGCGGCACGTGCTCGCGGACGCCGCGCCGGACCTGGTGGTCACCGAGGAGTGCCACCGGGTACGGCTGGCGGACGCCGGCGGGGCCCGGCTGGTCTGCGTCGACACGGAGACACCCGCGACGGAGACACCCGTGACGGCGCCGTTCGCGCCGCCCGAGACCGGCCCCGGGGACCTCGCCTGCGTCTTCTACACCTCCGGTTCCACCGGCCTGCCGATCGGCGCGCTGGTCGAGCACCGCAACCTGCTGGCCGCGTACGAGGGCTGGCGCGAGGTGTACGAGCTGACCGCCGAGGACCGGATCCTGCAGACGGCGAGCCTGGAGTTCGACGTCTTCACCGCCGACTGGGTGCGTGCGCTCTGTACCGGCGCCACCCTGGTGGTCACCCCGTTCAACCTCACCCTGGACCGCGCCGCCGACCTCGGGGCGCTGCCCGCCCTGGTGGCCGCGGAGCGGATCACCGTCCTGGAGCTGAACGTCCGCACCGCACGCCGGCTGACCGCCCTGCTGGCCGAGGCCGAAGGCGCGGGGGCCGGCGCGGGCCTGCCCGGGGTACGGCTGCTCACCGTCGGCGCCGAGAAGTGGTACCTGGACGAGCAGTTGGGCCTGCAGCGCCTGCTCGGCGCGGGCACCCGGGTGCTGAACGTCTACGGGCTGGCCGAGGCCACCGTGGACAGCACCTACTTCGACGCGCGGGGCACCGCCGCCGCCGAGGGCGCCGAACGGGTCTCGCTGGTCGGCCGGCCCTTTCCCGGCATCCGGGTGTACGTGCTCGGCCCGAACCGCACCCCCGCCAAGCAGGGCATGACGGGCGAGATCGCGATCGCCGGCGCCGGCCTGACCCGCGGCTACCTCAACCGGCCCACGGACACCGCCCGTCGCTTCATCCGGGCGGACTTCGACCCGGACGGCCGGGTGCTGCTGACCGGCGACCTCGGGGTGCTGCGGGCGGACGGCGTGCTGGAGTTCACCGCCCGGGCCGCGACCGTGATCGGACCGCTCGGCACGAGACGGCCGACAAGCGTGCTGGCGCGGGTCCGGGCGGCGGTCCGCGCGGAGGGCGTGCTGCGCGGGCACCCGGCGGTGCGGGAGGCGGCCGTCGTCGAGGTGGAGACGGTGCCGGGCAAACCGCAGCTGGTCGGCTACGCGGTGACCGAGCCGGGTACGGACGGCGCCGACGGCTGGTCGCTCTCCCAGTACCTGAGGACCGCGCTCAGGGGCCAGTCGGTGCCCGCCGCCGTCGTCCCGGTTCCCGAGCTGCCGCGCACCCGGGCCGGCAAGCTGAACCGCGCGGCCCTGCCGCTGCCGGCCCCGCCGGGACACGCCGCCCGGCGCTCCGCCAAGGCCGGTGGCGGCCGGAGCGGCGGCAAGACCGGGGGCGGCGGCCGGAGCGGCGGCAAGGCGGGCGGCGGTTCCGGGAACTCGGATTTCGGGAGCGGCTGCGGCGCGGTCTTCTGCGTGCTGATCTTCGCCGCGGGCGCGTGGGCGATGACCGATGTGCTCTTCCCCGGCTCGACCGATCTCACCGGCGTCCCCTCCCCGTACAGCGGCTGGTTCCGGCTGCTCTATCTGTGCGAGAACCTGGCGTTCGGCGCCGGGCTCGTCTGGTTCGGTGCCGGCTTCGAGGCCGTCCTGCGGCAGGGCAGGCCGGTCCGGCTCTCGGCGCTGGCCCACCTGGCGATCACCTGGCTGCTGGTCAACTGGTGGCCGCAGGACAACCTGTACCGGCTCACCAAGGCCACGGACTGGCTGCGCGAGACCGTGATGGTGTTCGCGTTCAACGTCCCGCTGATGCTCGCGGCGCTGGTGCTGATCCGGTTCATGCTCTGGCAGCCTCCGGCCGGAGGGGGCGAAAGGAAGGGCCGGCATCTCTGAGCGCCTCGAACATCACCTGAGCGCCTCGAACATCCCGGTCAGCCCCTGGTTCGCGGCCTCGACCAGCGCCTCGGCCGCGTCCAGTGCCTCGGCGTCCGGCCCGGCGAGGGCGAGGCCGACGGTCGGCTCCGGGTCGTGGCAGGCGGTCGGGATCAGCGGCAGCAGGGTGACGCCGAGCCGGGCGCAGCGCGGGCGCAGCCGTTCCAGGTGGTCGTGCAGGGCGGCCGGGGCGAGCCGGGCGCCGAGCGGCATCCCGTCCAGGGTGCGCACCAGGTGGCCGGGGCCGCGCACCCGGTCGAGGCGGGCGGCCAGCACGAAGGCGACGGCCGGGCCCGTGAGCCGCAGGTTGATCTCGGTGGGGGCGAGCCGGCGCTCCCGGTCGGTGACGAAGTCGACGTCGTACCAGCCGCGGTAGCCCTCGGCGGCCAGCCGCTCCCCCACCGCCAGGGCGAACCGGCGGGCGGTGTCGACGGCTTCCTTCGGCAGCACGCCGGGGCCGACGGTGACGCCCTGGTAGCGGGTGCCGGCCACGTCCATGGCACCGGCGCCGACCGGGTGGACGGTGCCGTCCGGTCCGACCAGGGCGTCGTAGGTGAGGTCGCGCAGCCGGGCGGCCGGGCCAGGGTCGACGTACTCCTCCAGCAGCAACTCACCCTCGGGCGGCAGGATCTCGGTCCGGACCAGGTGCCGCAGCAGGGCCGCGCCGCCGCCCGCCGCGAACAGTTCGGCGGGCTCGACCACCACGGTGCCGTAGCCGCCGACGCCGTACGGGCTCTTCAGTACGGTGGTCTGTCCCCGGACGGCGCGGGCGGTGAGCCGACGGGCGGCCCGGCGGCGGCTCGTCGGGCGCTCCTGGCGCGGCAGCCGGATGCCGGGGTGTTCGGGGGCGAGGGCGGCGAACAGCTCGTGCGCGGCGGCCTTGGACTCGTAGCGGCGCACGGCGGCCAGCTCGGGCCCCTCGCCATGCGCGGCGTTCCGCCCCCAACTCACCACCGGGCGGCCGGAGTCGGCGATCCGGGCGGCCAGGGCGGGGCGGGCGGCGAGCGCCTCGGCCACCGTCCGGTCCGGCGCCACACCGCTGTGCACCTCGACCGGGCCCCAGGCCAACTCCCGGGCCAGCCAGTCGGTCCACTCAGGGGCGACCTCTGCGGGCAGGACCAGCAGGGCCGGTTCGGGGCTGTAGCAGACGGCCAGGCAGGCGTAGTGGTGCGCCTGCCGCAGCCGACGCAGGCGCTGGGCCTCGTCCATGCCGGGTGCGAAGAACTGCGCGTTGAAGTCCGCGACGTCGCCCACGTGGACCGCCGCCCGGCCGCCGGTCCAGGCCCCCACCCATCCGTCCATGGGGCGGAAGCCTAGGCCCTGGGGTCAGAGCGCCAACAGCCCCGCGTCGGTGGGGCGGAAGCCCAGGCCCTGGGGTCAGAGCGCCAACAGCCCCGCGTCGGTGGGGCGCAGGCCGCAGGCGTCGAGGTAGAAGGGGCGCAGGTGGGGCTCGTAGTCGACGTGCAGCCAGGTACAGCCGGCCGCGCGGGCGCCGTCGGCGGCCGCGGCGACCAGCCGGGTGGCGATGCCCTGCCGCCGGGCGTCCGGGGCGACCACGGTGTCGAGCAGGAAGGCGTGGGCGCCGCCGTCCCAGGCCAGGTTGACGAAGCCGACCAGGGTGGCGTCGGCGGTGCGCCGGGCGGTGACCCAGCCGAGGCTGTGCCGCTCCAGGCGGGCGATCCGGTCGCCCGGCTCCCCGGGGTGGCCGAAGCCTTCGGCGTGCAGGGTGTCGAGTTCGGGGTCGGTGAGCGGGCCGCGCCACAGGTAGTCGATCGTCACGACGGCACTGTAGACCCCTTGTTAAGTTCTGATCATTTTTTATCGACCAAGGACACGACTTGGCAAAGTTATGACCTTTCCTCTAGCTGAATCTGACTGACCCCGGTCAATCTCTGACGCAGCTCCTTTCCCTGCACAGCTACCCCCACTGGAGTCAGAGTGACCCCCACGCCTTCCTCCCGCCGTGCCCGCGTGGCCGGAGCCGTCGCGGTCGTCGCCGCCCTCGCCGGCGCCACCGTCCCGGCCGCCACGGCCTCCGCCGCCACCGCCCCGCGCGAGGCCGCGATATCCCAGGCCCGCGCCAACGTCACCCACAACGCGGGGGTGTTCGGCTTCGGCACCGGCCAGGACCTCGTGCTCAAGGACGTCGTGCTGGACGCCGACGGCGCCTCGCACGTCCGCTTCGACCGCACCTTCCAGGGCCTGCCGGTGGTCGGCGGCGACCTGGTCGTCCACCAGGACGCCAGGGGCAGGCTCAAGGACTCCTCCCGCGCGGCCGCCCACGACGCCGCCGTGAAGTCGACCGTCCCGAAGGTGACCGCGCAGTCCGGCGCGGCCGGCGCGCTCGCCGCCGCCCCGGGCGTCCAGGACGCCGTCAGCACGCCCGAGCTGGTCGTCTGGGCCGCCGACGGCACGCCCCGGCTGGCCTGGCGCACCACCGTCGAGGGCACCGGCGCGCACGGCGAGCCGGCCGGCAAGGTCGTCGTCACCGACGCCACCACCGGCGAGCAGATCGAGTCCTACGACGCCGAGCACCAGGCGACCGGCACCGGGAACTCCGAGTACACCGGCAGGATCAGCATCGACACCACCGCCAAGTCCGGCGGCGGCTACACCCTGACCGACCCGGTCCGCGGCCACGTCACCAAGGACGCCAACAACCTCTCCGCGAGTTCGATCAAGGCGACCTCCGGCACCGCGTTCAACAGCACCACCAACGTCTGGGGCGACGGGAAGAAGTTCTCCACCGACCGCTCCACCGCCGCCGTCGACGCCCACGCCAACACTGCCTGGACGTACGACTACTACAAGAACGTCCACGGCCGCAGCGGCATCAAGAACGACGGCAAGGGCGCCACCGTCTTCGTCCACGTCGGCACCAACTGGGACAACGCCCAGTGGTCCGACAGCTGCTTCTGCATGATGACCGGCGACGGCAACGGCAGCAGCGACCCGGAGCAGGTGGACCTCGACACCATGGGCCACGAGATGACCCACGGCGTCACCAGCGCCACCGCCAACCTGCGCTACAGCGGCGAGTCCGGCGGCCTCAACGAGTCCACCAGCGACATCTTCGGCACCATGGTCGAGTGGTACGCCAACAACAGCGTCGACACCGGCGACTACCTGTTCAGCGACCAGTCCACCCCGCCGTGGCTGCGCCGCTTCGACAAGCCCTCGCTGGACGGCTCCTCGGCCGACTGCTGGAGCAGCAGCGTCGGCAAGCTCGACGTGCACTACTCCTCGGGCGTCGGCAACCACTGGTTCTACCTGGCCAGCGAGGGCAGCGGCAGCAAGACCATCAACGGCGTCACCTACAACAGCGCGACCTGCAACGGCTCCACGGTGACCGGCATCGGCCACGACAAGATCGCCAAGATCTGGTACCGCGCGCTGACCGTCTACATGACCTCCACCACCAACTACAAGGGCGCCCGCGCCGCCTCCCTGAACGCGGCCCGCGACCTGTACGGCGCCGCCAGCACCGAGTACAACGCGGTCGCGGCGGCCTGGAGCGGGGTCAACGTCAGCTGATTGCCTAGTGGTTGAACCCCACGTGGCAGTGGTCGTGGTGGGTGTCGTCGGTGAAGAACCGGTTGCCGGCGCCCGGGATCGCCACCGGCCCGCCCACGTTGTACGAACCGGCGGCGGCCGCGTCCCGCATGAAGGACTCGACCAGCTGCCGGGACGTACCCGGGTCGACCACGGCCAGCCCGTCGATCCGCCAGACGTCGAAGGCCCGGCCCAGCGGATGGTCGCTGGGCCGGGTCGTCCCGAAGACGTTCAGCGGGTGGCCGGTCCGCACCACGCTCACCGAGAGCGTGTACGGGCCGGCCAGCCGCAGCATCGCCTCCAGCACGCTGTCGTGCACGGTGCCGCCGCGCAGGTCGGCGGCGGCCTCGGGCGGCAGCTCGATCCGGGGCTCGGCCAGCACCCGGGCCACCGCGGGCGGCGGTGCGGCGGCCGCCGGGCCCGCCGCCCCCGGGTGCAGCTCGGTGACCGTCCAGCGCGGCTCGGCCCGGCTCAGCCGGACGTCCACCGTGGTGCCGCCCTCGGCCACCGAACCGTCCGGACCGCGCGTCCACTGACGGCAGACCACGAGCACGCTCGCCGAGTCGTCGAGGATGCCGCCGTACTGGGCGACGATCACCTCCAGGCTCGCCTCGGCCGCCGCCGGGGCGAGCGGACCCGCGGCGTCGGCCAGCGCGGGCGGCAGGCCGAGCGCCGCCACCCGGGCACGGGCCGCCTCCGTGCCCTGCCCGCCGGGCGGCCAGGCGCCGAGCGCGGCGACCAGCTCGACGGCGCGGCGCTTGACGTCGGGCTGGATCTCGCCGGGGCCGGGCTGCCAGAGCGGCGGCCGGGGCAGCGGGGTCGGTGTCCGCGCGGGCGTTCCGGCACTACCTGTGGCTACGGGCGTCGTGGCGGCGGGCGTCGTGGCGGCCGGGCCGGTGGTCGCGGCCCCCGGCCTGCTCCCGCTCGTGCACCCCGCCGCGCCCAGCACCAGCGCCGCCGCGCCCGCCCGCAGCACCCCGCGCCGGCCCGCGGCCCGGCCGCCGTCTCCACCCGTCATGCCGTCAGTATGCGGCGGAGGACCCCCTGGCGCAGGAGGCGTCAGCCCAGCCGACGGATCGGTTCGCCCGCCAGGAACGCCGCGATGTCCTCCACCGCCTCCTCGTAGTAGCGCCGGTAGTTGTCCTGCGACACGTACCCCAGGTGCGGGGTGGCCAGCAGCCGGGGAGCGGTGCGCATCGGGTGGTCGGCGGGCAGCGGTTCGATGTCGAAGACGTCGACGCCCGCACCCGCGATCCGGCCGCCGGTGAGCGCGGTGAGCAGCGCGTCCTGGTCGACGATCGCCGCCCGGGAGGTGTTGACCAGGTACGCCCCGGGCTTCATCAGGTCCAGCTCGGCCGCGCCGATCAGCCCCCGGGTGCCCGGGTTGAGGGCGAGGTGGATCGAGACGAAGTCGCTCTCGCGGAGCAGCTCCTCCTTGCCGGCCGCGCGCCGCACGCCCGCCCCGGCGGCCCGCTCGTCGGTCAGGCTCCGGCTCCAGGCCACCACGTCCATGCCGAAGGCCAGGCCGACCCTGGCCACCCGGCCGCCGATCCGGCCGAGGCCGAGCAGCCCGAGCGTGCGGCCGTGCAGGTCGGCGCCGACGGTGCTCTGCCAGGGGCCGCCCTCGCGCAGCGCGGTGTTCTCCTGGACGATGCCGCGGGCCAGTCCGAGCAGCAGCGCCCACGTCAGCTCGACCGGCGGGGTGCCCGAGCTGGCGGTGCCGCAGACCGTCACCCCGTGCGCCTGCGCGGCCGCGAGGTCGATCGCCGCGTTGCGCATCCCGGAGGCGACCAGCAGCCGGAGCCGCGGCAGCCGGGCGAACAGCGAGGCCGGGAAGGGCACCCGCTCGCGCAGGGTGACCACGATGTCGAACCCGGCGAGCGCGGCGGCCAGCTCGTCCTCCGAGCCGAAGTGCTCGCGGAAAGCCGTCACCGAGACCCGGCCCGCCACCGGGGACCAGTCGGCGCTGCTGGTGGCGACGCCCTGGTAGTCGTCCAGGACGGCGCAGCTGAGGATCGGAGGCGTCATGCCCGCACTCTCGCAGAGGCCTCCGCCACCCGGCGCGGCGGGTCGGCTCCGGGCAACGGTCACCGTCCGGCTACCGCGGTTCGGGGGGCCGCAGGCCGTAGCCCTCCTCGGTCCGCACGATCCAGGAGGGTTCGCCGAGTTTCCACCTCAGCCGCGTCATCGGAAACGTCAGCTCATGGGGGTGGAACGGTGCGTTGTAGACCTTCCACATGATCGAGTAGGCCTGGTGCACGCCCTCGCCCAGCTCGATCAGGCCGCGCAGCAGCTTGACGTCGGCACGGTCGAGCCGCACCTCGCGGCCGTCCACGGTGACGAGCCGGGTGTCCAGGTCGACGACGAGGCGACCGTCGAAAGCGGTCAGCGAGCCCTGCGGCTCCGGGACCAGGCCGAAGTGCCTGCGGACCCACTCCTCCGCGGCCCGGTCGTCCGCGGCCCGGTCGTCCGCGGCCCGGTCGTCCGCGGCTCGGTCGTCCGTCGGCAGAGCGCCCGCCGCGTTCTCCTGCTCCATGCCGGGCAGCCTAACCGGCGGCGCCCGACGCCGACCAGGCCGCGGCCCAACCGGCCAGCTCCGCCGGGCGGTTGGTGATGATCCCGTCCACGCCCGCCGTCGTGAGGGCCTTCCAGCGGGCGGGCAGGTCGACCGTCCAGACGTTGACCGCCACCCCGGCGGCGTGCAGTTCCCCGACCGCGCCGGGGCGGGCGGAGAGCGCGTCGTCCGAGGGGTGGTAGGCGGCCAGGCCGAGGTCCCGGGCGGTGGCGGCCGGGTCGGCGTCCAGGGTGGAGCGGAGCAGTGCGAGCGGCAGTTCGGGGGCCAGTTCGCGGGTGTGGCGCAGGGCGTCGACCTCGAAGCTCTGGACCATGACCCGGTCGGCCATGCCGTGGTCGCGCACCTCCCGGACGATCCGGGCGACCTCGTCGCGGCTGTGCGGACCCTTGATCTCCAGCAGCAGCCGGCCACCGCGGGTGCGCAGGTCCTCCAGCTGGGCGGCCAGGGTCGGCAGCCGGGTGCCCGCGTAGGCCGGGGCGAACCAGGAGCCGGCGTCCAGCGTGTCGAGCCGGGCGGCGGTCAGCTCGCGGATCCGGCCGGTGCCGTCGGTGGTGCGGTCCACGGTGTCGTCGTGCAGCACGTACGGGACGCCGTCGCTGCTGGGCTGGACGTCGTTCTCGACCCACTCGGCGCCGGCCCGGCGGGCCACCTCGTCCGACACCAGGGTGTTCTCCGGCGCGGCGGAGGAGGCGCCGCGGTGCGCGTACACGGTCGGCGGTGCACCGGCCGGGCGGAGCCGGGTGTCGGCGGCGGGTGCGGCGGAGGCCGGGGCGGCGGCGGGTGCGGCGGCCGACCGCACCGGTGCTCCGGCGAGCGCGACGGCGCCGACGGCGGCCCCGAGCAGCGCGACGACGAGAACGGTCCGACGGCGCCGCTGCCGGAGGTGCCGGGGACCTTGCCGGGGACCTCGATTGGGTGTCATGTCCCGCACATTACGGCCGTCCGGCACCTACGGCCCGACGACACCGGCATCCGGGGCGACACGCCGGCGCACGGAGCAACACCCGCTCGCCCCTCCGCCGACGCCGTCCGCGCGTACAGCACCGACCGCCCGGCCCGGCGGGCGCCGACCAGGCGGGCGTCCCGCAGGGCCGTCAGGTACTGGGGCACCGCGGACGCCGACAACCCGTGCGCCGGGCGAGCCCCCAGCGCAGCAGCCGCAGGCTCGGCCCGACCTCCCGCAGCGGGGAGACCGCGAAGCGCATCCGCGCCAGGTCGCCCGCCGTGAACAGCGGCTCGGCCGCCAAGCCCCACCCCCCGTGGATTCACACATGGTCGAATCGTTGGCGCTCAGGCCGGTGCAGCAGTGATCATCATGGGCATGACTTCGAGCGCAGTTGCGAACACCCCCGCCACCCCCGTCACGGCCGCCGCCTCCGGTACCTGGAAGCTCGGCGACCGCACCGTCCACCGCATCGGCTTCGGCACCATGCGTCTGCCCCAGACCGGCCCGGCACTCGTCCCGCACGCCGTCCCCCGCGACCGCGAGCAGGCGCTGCGGGTGCTGCGCCGCGCGGTCGAGCTGGGCGTCAACCACATCGACACCGCCGCCTTCTACTTCTCGCCACTGCGCTCCGCCAACGAGCTGATCAACCGGGCGCTCGCGCCGTACGCCGACGACCTGGTGATCGCCACCAAGGTCGGCCCCGGCCGCGGCCTCGACGGCGAGTGGGTCGAGCACGCCCGCACCCCCGAGCGGCTGCGCGCCCAGGTGGAGCAGAACCTGCGTCAGCTCGGCCGCGACCACCTCGACCTGGTGAACCTGCGCGTCCTCGGCACCGACTCGGTCGCCGAACGCTTCGGCGCGCTGGCCGAGTTGTGCCGGGCCGGGCTGATCCGCCGACTGGGCCTGTCCAACGTCCACCCGCACCAGCTCGCCGAGGCGCAGACCATCGCTCCGGTGGTCTGCGTGCAGAACCCGTACGGCATCGGAGCCACGCCGGCGCAGGACGAGGTGCTGCGGATCTGCGGGGAGCAGGGCATCGCCTTCGTCCCCTTCTACGCGATCGCCGGGGCCGGGCGGGAGGGCGGCGCCGGCGAGGCCGAGCCCGGCCAGGTCCGGGCGGTGGCCGATGCGCGCGGGGTGAGCACCGCGCAGGTGCGGCTGGCCTGGACCCTGCACCGCGGTCCGCACGTGCTGGCCATCCCGGGCACCGGCGACGTGGCGCACCTGGAGGACAACATCGCCGCCGGGGCACTGCGGCTGTCGGCCGAGGAGCTGGCGCTGCTGGACGAGGCCCACGCGGGCTGAGGCAGAACCGGGCACCGCCCGAACCGGAGCGGGGCACCGCCCGAGCCGGAACCGGGCACCGCCCACGGCGCGTCACTCCGGGGCGAATCGATCTTCGTCCACCGTGAGGAGCCCCCGAGCATGACCGACCGCGCCACCCGCTATCTCTACCTGGCCCGCCACGGCGAGGCCGCGTCCGAAGGCGACGGCAGCGGGCTCACCGCCGCCGGACGCCGACAGGCCGCCCTGCTGGGCCGGCGGCTGGCCGGCCGTCCGGTCTCGGTGCTGCACCACGGCCCGCTGCCCCGGGCCGCCGAGACCGCGCGGCTGGTCGCGGAGCAGCTGACCGGCGTGCGGCCGCAGCAGTGCGAGGAGGCCGGGGACTTCGTGCCGTACGTGCCCGAGCGGGACGAACTCCCCGAGGACAGCACCGAGTTCCTGCTGAACTACCTCTCGTCCACCACGGCGCAGGAGCGGGAGCAGGGCACCGCGCTGGCGCGGCGGGCCGTCGAGCGGTTCACCGGGCCGGTGCCGGGCCGCGAGGAGCGGCACGAGCTGGTCGTCACCCACGCCTTCCTGGTCGGCTGGCTGGTCCGGCACGCCCTGGACGCCCCGGCCTGGCGCTGGCTCGGCGTCAACGCAGCCAACGCGGCGCTGACCGTCCTGCGCTACACCCCCGGCCGGCCCCCCGCCGTGCTGCTGCTGAACGACCAGGGCCACCTGCCGCAGGAGCTGCACTGGACCGGCTACCCTCCCCAACTCCGCTTCTGACAAGGGCCCGAGCGCCTCTCCGAGGGACCCCCGAAGGATCGCCGGACGACCGTCGGAGGACCGCCGGAGCGGCCCCGACGGCCCGTCGACAAAAATATGCAGACCGGTCTACTATCACCGCATGGGAGTCAAGGGCGAGGAGACCCGGGCCCGGCTGATCGCCGGCACCAGGGAACTGATCGAGGCGCAGGGCTACTTCGGGACCGGACTCAACCGGATCGTGGCCGCCACCGGCGCCCCGCGCGGCTCGCTCTACTTCCACTTCCCCGGCGGCAAGGACCAGTTGGTGGCCGCCGCGCTCACCCAGGCCGGCCAGGAGGTCGAGGCGCTGCTCACGGCCCTGGCCGGCGAGGGCGCCGACACCGCCACCCTCGCCGAGCAGCTGATCGAGGCCTTCGCCGAGCGCCTGGAGCGCTCGGACTACACCAGCGGCTGCCCGATCGCCACCGTCGCCCTGGAGGTGGCCGGCACCAACGAGACCCTGCGGACGGTCTGCGCCGGGCTGTACGCGGGCTGGCAGCAGGTCCTGGCCGACCGCCTGGAGCGCGAAGGCTTCGGTCCGGCGCAGGCCGGGGCCGCCGCCGGGCAGGCGCTCGCCCTGCTGGAGGGGGCCGTCCTGCTCGCCTCCGTCCGGCGCAGCCGCGAGCCACTGGACCACGCCCGGCACGCCGTCCGGCACTTGCTCGGCAGCCGGTAGACGGAGCGCGGGCGGCGGGCCGTTCCGCGCCGCCGCCCGCCCGTGCCCGAAAAATATGCAGACCGGTCTACTGATTATGGATCCCTGGAGTTCACCGTGACCCCCGCCCCACCGCCCCGGACCCTCGTCCTCGGCGCCACCGGCTTCCTCGGCCGCTGGCTCGTCCTCGAACTCCTCGGCCGCGGCGAGCCGGTGGCCGCCGCCGTCCGCGACACCGCCGGCGCGGACACCCTGCGCCGGTGGCTGCACGACCACGGCGCGGACGGCGCCGCGCCGACCACCGTCACCGCCGACCTCACCCGCCCCGGCCTCGGGCTCTCCCCCGAGGACGACGCCCGGCTCGGCGAGGTCCGCGACGTCCACAACCTCGCCGCCCGCTACGCCTTCGGCCTCACCCGCGCCCAGGCCGAGCCCGCCAACGTCCACGGCGCGCTGCACGCCCTGCACTGGTCCGCCACCCGGCCCGGGCTGCGCCGCCTGGTCCACCTCTCCGGCTACCGCGTCGGCCGCGACCCGCGGCCGCGGTACCCCCTCGACCCCTCCGCCACCGCCACCCTCTACAGCCGCCTCGGCGCGTACGAGGCCTCCAAGCACCTCGGCGACGCCGCCGTCCGGGTCACCGCACCCCGCCTCGGCGTCCCGCTCACCACCGTCAACCCCAGCAGCGTCATCGGCCACTCCCGGACCGGCGAGGCCGGCCAGTACCTGGGCCCGGCCCAGCTCGTCCGCCAACTCCACCGCGGGCGCCTCCCCCTGCTGCCCGGCACCCGGCGCACCTTCCTCCCCGTCGTCACCGTCGACCACCTGGCCCGCTTCCTCACCGCCGTGCCCGAGCACGACCGCGACCCGCTCGCGGCCCACACCGTCCTCGACCCCACCACCCCCTGCCTCCCCGAGCTGATCACCCTCCTCGCCCGCCACCTCGGCGTCCGCCCGCCCCGCGCCCTGATCCCCGTCCCCCTGGTCCGCCGCCTCCCCCGCGTCCTCACCGGCGCCGACCCGGAGACCCTCACCTTCCTCTCCGAGGACCGCTACGACACCGGCTCCGCCGAGCGCCTCGCCGCCGACGCCGGCCTCACCCACCCGCCCCTCGCCCCGGCCCTGACCCGCTGGGCCACCCGCCTGGTCGAGGAGGGATTCGGCGCACCGTGACGCCGGCGTGGGGGGGGGGGGGGGGGGGGGGCGCCCCCCCCCCCCCCCCCCCCCCCCCCCCCCCCCCCCCCCCCACACCCCCCCCCCCCCCCCCCGGCCCCGAGCCCGGCCCCACCCCCCCCC